>JBBQST010000538.1:0-1515 GCA_038213625.1 Thermoflexales bacterium | reverse complement strand
AATTCATCAACGATGCGCCGGTGGACTATCTGGTGCTGATGACGAGCGTAGGCCGCGTTGGCGATGTGGACAAGACCATGGTGCTGGCCGACCTGCTGAATGCCGAGGCCGAGGTGTATGAAATGCAGGGCGACTACACGCAAAGCAACCGGCGCTATCAGGTGGCGTTGGAAGTGCTGACCACTGTCGTGTCGCGGCTGTCGCACAAGCCGACCGATGAACACATCGAACGCATCGACCAGTTTGTGAGCAAGCTGGTCGAGGACGACTCGTCCGGCGGCGTTCCCTTCGAGACCAAACCCAATCTGTTTCAGATTTACGAGCGGGTGGGCCGGTTCGACAGCGCCGAGAATATTCTGTATGAGATGCTCGATGAAGTCGCGGCTGAGGATGAGCCGATGGTGGGTCAGAGCGGCATCGCCTTCTATGAACGCCTGCTCAAGTTATCGGACTATGAGCTGGAGACAGGCGGGTTGCCGAGGGCCGAGGTTGCGGAAGGCTTGCGCGAATTGACGGAATGAGATGACGGCGGAATCAGGAGAGAGTTCCGCCGTCATCTCACAATGACTGAAACTTCCACACCCCAAAATCCTGCTTCCGAAGATAATTCGTCGGCAAAGCGCGCAAATGGGCTGTCCTTTGCGCGCTTTTTGCGTCTCGGCGCAAAATTCAGTCAGCTCAAACTTAAATCCCAATACACAAGGACTCACTTAATCGATGTCTATAACAGTTTTACTGGGCGCTCAGTGGGGCGATGAGGGCAAGGGCCGCATCACCGATGCCCTGGCAGCCGATGCGGATGTGGTGGCGCGTTTTAACGGCGGCGACAATGCCGGCCACTCCATCACCATCGGCACTCAGGTGGTCAAGTTACACCTCATTCCCTCGGGTATTTTTCGCCCCGAGATTTTGAATGTCGTGGGCAACGGCGTGGTGTTTAACCCGCGCAACTTCCTCAAAGAGATGGCCGAGGTGGTTGCGGCCGGCGTCACTATTTCTCCAGACAATTTGAAGATTAGCGAGGGTGCGCATGTGATTCTGCCTGGCCACGTGGCGTTGGATGTGGCGCGCGAATCGACCAGCAAAGGCATCGGCACCACCAAACGCGGCATTGGCTTTACCTACATGGACAAAGCCAAGCGCGAGGGCATTCGCGCCGGCATGATGCACGATCCGGAGCGCTTTGGCGATGCCGTGCACGCGCATACTGAGGACGTGAATGCAACCTTGAAACGGGTGGGGCAGCCGGTGCTGGATGCGGATGCGCTGGCGGCTGAATACGTGCAGGCGGCGCAACAGCTCAAGCCCTTTCTTGCCAATACGTTTGCGGTGATGCACCACGCACTGGCCCAAAACAAGCGTGTGCTGGCCGAGGGCGCGCAGGCCGTGTTGCTCGATATCGATCACGGCACCTATCCCTACGTCACCTCCTCCAATGCCACGATTGGCGGCGTGATGACGGGGCTGGGCGTGCCGCCACAAGCCATTACCCGCGTGGTTGGCGTAGCCAAGGCC
>JBBQST010000537.1:0-1743 GCA_038213625.1 Thermoflexales bacterium | reverse complement strand
TGGTGGATTTTCGCATTCGTGATCCTTATTTTCGTGCCTATGGGGCGGGTCTCAGACCCGCCCCTACGTGGCATTGTGTCCTGACAAACCATTTTTAAGCTGATCTCTAAAACGGATGGTGTTAAGCCATCCGTTTTACTGTTTCCCGTCGTTGTATTGAGGTTCGTTCGGGTTACGGGGTTCTCAGGCTGCATTAAAGAGGACTCGGTAATATCGGAACGGTTGTTCTTTCGTTACGAAGAGGCGCCCCTGCTTCTTCGACCCATGTGAAGCCATATCGAGGCCGAAGCGGCATGTAGTGGACATGTCTGCGCCTTTGCTGAGGTAGCGCTTCAAAGGAATAAGTATTGTGTCGTCTGTAAAACGGTTGCGTCGTGTTTTGTTTCTCACCAGTCCGGTCGGCCCCCTTGGCTCTGGCGAAGGCGGCGGCGTAGAGACCAATTTGATGAATCTCACCCCCATTCTGGCCGAGCGCGGACACACCGTGGCGATTGCCGCGCCAGCGGGGAGTTTGCAGCCAGCCCCCAATGTGAAGGTTTATCAAGTGGACGGCAAAGCGCCTGAATATGCGACCACGGCCACCCGCAGTTCGCCGGTGGTGGCCCAGGCCGATGGGGTGCTGGAGCGCATGTGGGAAACGGCCGCACGCGTGCAGGATCGATACGATGCCATCATCGGCATCAACTATGACTGGGTGGCCTATTACCTCATGCCATTCTTCAGAACGGCAGTCGGCCACATCATCAGCATCGGCAGCACCATCGATGCCGTCGATCAAATTATCAAAGAGCGCTTTTATGAGCTGCCCAATCGCTTTGCCGTGAACACGTGCGCGCAAGCCGGCACGTTCCCCTTTATCGACCCGTGCCGGATGATGAGTCTGTTTGGCGGGATCAATCTCGATAAATACAGTTTTAACCCCAAACCCAAGAATCGAATCAGCTGGGTGGCGCGCATCTCGCCAGAGAAGGGGTTGGAGGATGCGTTTGTGGTCGCGCAACGCTTGAATCTGGCGCTGGATGTATGCGGCAAGATGCAGCACAAGGGCTATTGGGACGATTGCATTGCCCGGCATCCCAGTGTCGATGTGACCTATCACGGCTTCTTGAGCCAGAGCGAGCTGCACAAGGTGGTGCGCGATACCAAAGCCATGCTGATGACGCCGCACTGGGTGGAAGCCTTTGGCAACACCTGCATCGAGGCAATGGCCGGCGGCACACCCGTGGTCGCCTACAACGCCGGTGGGCCCAGCGAATTGATCGAAGATGGCCGCAGCGGCTATCTGGTGCCCGACCAGAATTTGGATGCGCTGACCGAGGCTGTCTCTCGCGTCGATGTGCTGGACCGGCAGGAGGCGCGCAACCGTGCCGCCGAATTCAGCCTGGAGCGCATGGCCGATCGCTACGAGCATTTCATCGAGCGCGTCATCAGTAACACGACTGATTCATCACTTGAGCCAGAGTTTCAAGCCGCGACCGAGTTGGATCGGGTGAAGGGCCGGGCCGAGGCCGTGAAGTAATTCGCAGCCTCAGCATCGCGCTTTGATCCGTAAAAAAGCACAAGTGACATGGAGTAGAGACGCGCCCGCTGGGCCGTCTTCCCCGCCTTCTGCAATCTGCTCAAGATGAAGGCGGGGAAGACGGCCCATCGGGCGCGTCTCTACTATTGCCATGGCCGAAAACAAATCTTGATCGCCTCCTGCCGCTCCAGCATTGCGATGCCCTCGTTGTAGCGCTCCAGCGG
>JBBQST010000536.1:0-1810 GCA_038213625.1 Thermoflexales bacterium | reverse complement strand
CCGCGAACTCATGGTTAATTGCGTTCACTACACCAACGACAAAATCATGTCGTGGTTGTTGCGGCCCGGCGGGTTCTCAAAATCGCCCACATGCTGAAAGCCATATTTGGTGTAGAAATTCTTCGCGCGGGTGTTGGTGGCCTGCACGCCGCCCCACAGCACCATGCGGGTCTTGCCCAGCCGGCGCGCCGTCGCAATCACCTGCTGCATGATGATGTTGCCGACGCCCTTGCTCTGATACGCATCGGCCACCGATGGTGCTAACGTGCAATCGGTGGTCGCGCTCAGCGGCATGTTCAATGTGGCGTAGCGTTCGCGGTCCGCATCCCACACGCCCAGCACCAGGATGAAGTAGGCGATGACCTGCTCGTCGGGGCCGGAGCCGGTGGTCATCAGCATGCGCACCGTGTCGGCATAATTGGTTTCCGCGCATAGCTGATCCGCTGTCGCCTGATCAAAAGGATGTGGCCCGTAGCGGCGCTTGGTGTCGTCCGAAAGGCTCAGGAAATAGCGCCCGAGCATACCGGCATCATTGCGGGTCAATGGTCGCAACAGGGCCTGTTCGCCGCCTGGCAGCTCAACCGCCTCCGAAATAATGGATGGGTCTGCCTCAACATCGGCAGGGGTAATGGGACTTTGATCCATGGAGTTCTCTTACGAATGCTGGCTTTGGCGCAAGACGGCCAATGCGGCTTCCAATCCCAAACGGGGGCTGCTCAACACAGGAATACGAATACCGGCATCGGCCGCCACTGGCTCCACGCCGGCCATCGACGCCTGTGCCAGCACGATCACATCGGCTTGTTTCGCCGGCTCGCGCAAAGCTTCGGCGATGGCCTCAAAATAACCGGCGCGGTCGCCCTGTTCAAATTTGGCCCATGCGCCTTCGCACAGCACTTCAATGAGTTCAATCGCTTTACCGGCGCGCGCGGCTTCGTCGAGAATGAGTTCAGCGGTGGGTTGCAGCGTGCTGGCCAATGTCGCTGCCAGAATAATTCGCTTCCCCATTGCCACCGCACGCCGCGCCATCGGCCGATCCACCCGTAGGATGGTGCTGCCCTGCGTGCCGGTATAACTTTCGGCACAGCCACCAATGGTCGAGCACGTGCACAGGATGACCGGGCTGTCGTCGCTCACCAGTCCCTGAATATCGCGGCCCACCTGTGCTTGCATCTCGGCCGTCAATCGCCCGCCATCACGAGCCTGGCGCAACACATCCTCGTCCACCAGATGACGCGCGGTCACATCGGGCGCAACCTCGGCCAGCAGCCTGTCGAAGGTGGCCACATGCGCCGGCGATGTATGGAAGAACGTGATGATCGATGTCATGATCGTTTAAACAAATTGGCAAATAACGAAACCCCGTTCCCACCCTCACGGCCACACATGAATCAGCACAAGTTGGTTGTAAAAATTACGCGTTACAGATTACGAGTGTGACGATACTGGGCGTACTCGATAAGTCGGCTCTTCACCGGTCGTGCTGCCCCAACACTTGCAATTCCAGCTTGACCCAACTGGTGGGTTGCGCTCGCCTTCACCTGTCGCCGCTACCATCGTTATTTGCGCTTGATTTTTTTGCGCCTATTCACTTAATTCAGTGGCCCAATTGGACGCCTGAATCTGTGCATCCAGCAGCCGAATGGTTTTGGCAAGGTCGTCCGCTGTTTTTTGTAGATCGGCCACTGCCACGGTGCTACTCAACTTCACCTCCGACTTGGTGCTGCGGTCTTGTTGAATGCTTGCTGCGTCGGCCAGATCGCTATACAGCGATTGCTGCAAGCGCAGGACATCGCGCTGGGCAAGTGCA
>JBBQST010000535.1:0-1843 GCA_038213625.1 Thermoflexales bacterium | reverse complement strand
GGTCGATCCCAAGGTCATTCACGGCGCATACTGGACGCCGTTTGATGCCGTGGCCAAAGGCGTGCGCTTGTTGCAGGCTATGGCGCGGGCAGCAGAGCAGGCCGGCGAGGGTCGGGTGACCTTTGCCGGCAACACCGCCGTGCAAGACCTGATCACCGAGAACGGCCGCATCAAAGGCGTGCTGACGGCGCAGGGACCGATTGAGGCCGAGACTGTGTTGTGGTGCACCAATATTTGGGGCGATGTGTTCACCCAAAAATATGGCGTGCATTTGCCGCTGATGGCGGCCCAGCACTTGTATGCCACAACGACGCCAATGGCCGAGTTGAAGGGCGAGACGGTCGAGGTGCGTCATCCCTTGATGCGCCACCAGTACCATGCCATGTATTACCGCCAGCACTTCGATGCCTACGGCGTGGGCAGTTACCAGCATGTGCCGCTGATGGTCGACCCTAAAAATCTCGGCAAAACCGCCAAGCTGCCGTTCACACCCGAGCATTTCGTCGAGGGTTGGAAAAGCAGCGTAGAACTGATGCCCGCGCTCCAGCACACCCAGATTGCGACGCAGTTCAATGGCATGTTCGCCTTCACCACCGACGGCTACCCGGTCATGGGCGAAACGAATGTGAAAGGCTTGTGGTCGGCCGTAGGGCTGTGGCTGACCCATGCCGGTGGCGCAGGCAAAGCCATTGCGCAGTGGATGACGTTTGGCGATCCGGGGTTGGACCTGCGCGAAGCCGACATTGTGCGCTTCCAGAAGCACTATTACAGCAAACGCTATATTGCCGCGCGCACGGCCCAGAATTACGACGAGGTCTACGACATCATCCACCCCAACGAGCAGATCACGAACCCCAGACATGTGCGGCTGAGTCCGTTTCATGCGCGACTGGTGGAGCAACGCGGCGCACTGGCTCAGAGTGCCGGCTGGGAGGTGGCCCAGTGGTACGAGGAGAACGCGCGCCTGCTGGAGAAATACGAGGATCAAATTCCGCAGCGTGAAAGTTGGGCCGGCAAGTTCTGGTCGCCGATTCAGGGGGCCGAACACCTGGCCGTGCGTGAGACTGCAGGCTTATTCAACTTGGCGGCGCTGGCCATCATCGAAGTGGCAGGGCCGGGCGCACTCAAGTATTTGAACTATCTTGCGGCGAACCAGATTGACAAGCCTGTAGATCGATTGGTCTACACGAGCTTGCTGAACCAGCGCGGCGGCATTGTGGCCGATGTCACGATTGTGCGCCGCGGCGCGAGTAGCGGCCCCAACAAATTCTGGGTGATCACGGGTGGGGGTGTGTTGCCGCATGATCTGGCCTGGATCGAGCAGCACGCGCCAGATGATGTGGTGGTGACCGATGTGTCCTCGGCGTGGACGACCGTGGGCCTGTGGGGGCCGAAGGTGCGCGAGGTGCTGGCGAGTGTGGCCGAGGGCGATGTGTCGAACGCGGGCTTTCCCTATTACACGGCCAAACCTATTTTCATTGATGCAGTGCCGGTGTATGCGCTGCGCGTGTCGTACGCCGGCGAACTGGGCTGGGAGCTATATACGCCGACTGAATACGCGCTTCGATTGTGGGACGTGGTGTGGGCAGCAGGTCGCGCGCATGACTTGATCGCGGCTGGCAGCGGCGCGTTCGATTCGCTGCGGCTGGAGAAGGGCTACCGGTTGTGGGGCGCGGATATTCACAGCGAATACAATCCGCTGGAGGCGGGCCTCGGCTGGGCTGTGCGCTGGAACAAGGGCGACTTCCTGGGTCGAGATGCGCTGCGGCGGCGGCGCGATGAGGGCATGACGCGCAAACTCTGCTGTATGACGTTGGACGATCCGGCTGCCGTTGTGTTGGGC
>JBBQST010000534.1:0-1856 GCA_038213625.1 Thermoflexales bacterium | reverse complement strand
AAGTAGGCCTTCTCGCCGGCACGGAAGAAATAGTTTGGATCGAGGGTGCTGATGGAGTTTTGTTCCCACACATCCAAAGACAGGTTGCCCAGCGAGGCGATGACGCGGGTGTCGGAGCCGACATAGCCCACCGACAAAATTGTCGCCTCATAGGTATTGACCGGGTTCTCTGGCTGCTTGTCCAGCAACTGCACCTTCTCCGGCCGCACCGAAATGGTCACCTCGGCCCCAATCTGGGCCTTGGTATTCATGCGCCCCACAAACGGCTTGTTGCCCTCCACAATCACGGTGCCATATTCGCCGTTCACTTCGCTCAGCTTGCCGTCCAGGAAGTTGGTCTCGCCAATGAAATCGGAGACGAACCGGCAGTTGGGCCGCTCGTAAATCTCCAGCGGCGTGCCGATCTGCAACACCTTGCCCTTGCTAAACACGGCAATCCGGTCGCTCATGGTCAGCGCCTCTTCCTGGTCATGCGTCACAAACACAAAGGTGATGCCGACCTCTCTTTGTAGCGTCTTCAACTCGATCTGCATCTCTTTGCGCAGCTTGGCATCCAGCGCGCCCAACGGCTCATCGAGCAGCAGCACCTGCGGCCGGTTCACCAGCGCCCGGGCCAGCGCGACGCGTTGTTGCTGGCCGCCCGACATCTGCTTGGGGTAGCGTTTGGCCAGTTGCGGCAGCCGCACCAGGTCCAGCACATCGCCAACCCGGCGCTTGATCTCGTCGCGGCCCACGCTCTTCATCTCCAGCCCAAACGCAATATTCTGCTCCACCGTCATGTGCGGGAACAGCGCGTAGGATTGAAACACCGTGTTCACATTGCGCTGAAACGGCGGCATGTTGCCGACATCGCGGCCGCTGATCACGATCTCGCCCGAGGTCGGCTGCTCGAACCCCGCGATCATGCGCAGACAGGTGGTTTTGCCACACCCCGACGGCCCCAGCATCGAGAAGAACTCGCGGTGCCGGATGGCCATGTTGATGTGATCGACCGCGGTCATATCGCCAAATTGTTTGACCACGTTGCGCATCTCGACGGCATAGTCGGTTGCGGGTTGCGTGTTCGCCAAGCCATTCGTAGCGGTTGCGGCGGGGCTGGTTGCAGCCGTTGCCACGGTGAGGGATGCGGGTGTATTCATGCCTGTACTGAATTCAATTTTGCTAACGACCCCAAATGAACGATTGCGCAGCCGCAGTCTGCGTGGGCTCGGTCTGTTGCGCTCCGAAGTCCGATTCTCATTCAAAAAAACCGTTTGAACAAGTAGAAAGCGCGCTGTCGTGCAAGTTTCAAGGCTCGATGCCGATATCACACTCACCGGCTTATGAGGCTTTGACCAGCAACATCATCGTGCCCATGACCATCAATTGTGAAAGCTTGTATTCCAGCGGTGCCTCTAAAAGGTCATCGTCAAAAGTAATTAATCGCGCCCGGCGTGCCACCAATCCTGCTTTTTTAGCACACTCATAAAAGTCATCGGCCGAAATGCGATTGAGATAGGTGAATTCGTGCCACAGATGGCCGAGCATGAAATCCTTCATTTCCGGCTTCGTCTCAGCCGTTTTCTCCAGTTGGCTGCGAATGGCTTCGGGCGTCTCGCGCAGGTGAAAAAAGGGAGTGGCGATATGGTCGGACAGATGGCTGCCGTGGCGGCTGTGGAACCATGGAAACACCTGAATAAACGCGAATCCATCAGCCTTCATCACCCGCTTGATCTCGGCCAGCACCTGCTCGACCTCAGTGACATGCTCGAAGGCCGACCATGAGTAGACGATGTCGAAGGATTGGTCGTCGAACGGCATATGCGTGCCGTCGTAGTGCGTGTGCGAGAAACGCGCCAGGTCTGTCGGCGGCACCA
>JBBQST010000533.1:0-1897 GCA_038213625.1 Thermoflexales bacterium | reverse complement strand
ATCGGCGGCCGGCATGGCCTGGGCATGAGCGATCAGGTTGAAAATCGAATTATCGAGGCCAAGAGTCGCGGCATCTACGAGGCGCCGGGAATGGCGTTGCTGTTCATCGCCTACGAACGGCTGGTCAATGCGATTCACAACGAAGGCACCATCGACAACTACCGCACCATGGGCCGCAAGCTGGGCCGGCTGTTGTATGAGGGCCGCTGGTTCGACCCGCAAAGTCTGATGCTGCGCGAGAGCCTGCAACGCTGGGTCGGCAGCGCCATCACTGGCGAAGTGACGTTGGAGTTGCGCCGTGGCGATGACTACACCTTGCTCAACACGACTGGCCCACATCTCACCTATCACCCCGAGCGCCTGAGCATGGAGAGCGGCCAGGCCGAGTTCGACCCCACCGACCGCATCGGCCAACTCACCATGCGCAACCTTGATATTACGGACAGCCGCGAGAAATTGCAGGTCTATCGCGAGAGCGGCACGCTGCATTTGGGCGGGGCCGATGATATGGGGTTGTTGGGGGAGGGAGGATAGGAGGCTGTTGGCGGCTGGCTGTTGGCAGTTTGTCGTGAATTGAAGGCATATTGGAAGCACTGAAACCGGAGACAGCAAAGCATTACTTCTATGCTGTTTCACCATGACCAAAGTTACACATTATCGAGATCTGCGCGTTTGGCAGGAGGCCGTGGAATTGGCTGTGAAGGTTTATCAGGCGACAGAATCCTTTCCAAGGTCTGAGCAATTTGGCTTGGTGAATCAAATGCGTCGGGCGGCCGTATCGGTGCCCTCCAATATTGCAGAAGGGCATCGTCGGTCTGATAAAGAATTCGCTCGTTATCTGGAGATTGCTCGTGGATCGCTTGCGGAGTTGGAGACGCAAGTTGAAATTTCGATAAGAGTTAACTTTCTTGTCGCTATGACCAAAGATCAATTGATTGTTTCGACAGGCAGTCTAGGCCGGCAATTGACGGCACTTTATCAGCGCGTCACTAGTAGTCGCCAGCCGCTATCTGCCAACCGCCAGCAACCTTCATGAAAATTCTTCTCATCGCCCTCGGCACGCGCGGCGACGTGCAGCCTGCACTGGCCCTGGGCAAAGGGCTGCAAGCGGCTGGCCATCCGGTGCGCATGTTTGTGGCCGATAACTTTGCGGGGTGGGTGCGCGGGCATGGCCTGGATGTGGCGGTGGCTGGTGCAGATGTGCAGGCGATGATGCAGAGTGAGGACGGCGTGGCGTGGGCGCAAGCACGCTCGCCGATGGACGAACTGCGGCAGATGCGGGTGTTGTTTGAGCAGGCCGGGCTGACGTTTGCGCGCAACGCTCTGGCGGCAGCGGCCGATGTCGATGTCATCATCGGCGGCTTCACCTCTGACAACTTTGCGGCCAGCATTGCCGAGCATCTGGGCAAGCGCTATTTCACCCACGCTTTGCAGCCATTGTTCCCAACTCGCAGCGGCGCGGCCACGGCCCAGCCTTTCAAGTCACCGGGCGACAGCGTGTTCAATCTCTGGTCGACGATGTTTGCCGAGCTTTTGCTATATGACGTATTTCAAAAAGTGGCGAAGGGGTTTCGGCAGGAACTGGGTTTGACGCCGTTGACGCGGCGCGACTATTACAACCGTTTGCATCACGTGCCGGCCTTATGTGGCTTCAGCGAGCACATCGTGCCACACCCCAAAGACTGGCCGGCCCAAAGAGCCATCACCGGCTACTGGTTTTTGGACAATGACCCGGGCTGGCAACCGCCGTTGGATTTACTCGATTTTCTCAACGCAGGTCCGCCGCCCATTTACATTGGCTTTGGGAGCATGTCCGATGCAAATGGGCGCGACACCGCCGCGATGATTGTGCGGGCGTTGCGGCAAAACAAGGTGCGGGCCGTGCTGGCACAAGGGT
>JBBQST010000532.1:0-1923 GCA_038213625.1 Thermoflexales bacterium | reverse complement strand
CGTCAACAGATCGAAGCCCTGCTGGTCAGCCTTTTGCAGCACCGTTTGCGCCTCTTTCAACAGCTGGCCAATCTTTTCAAAGTCGGCATCGCTGGCCTGGGCGATGATGCGCGGCGTGGCCCAGTCTTCGATCATGCCGCGTGTCTCGAATCGCTCACGAAACATGGTCTGGTTCATCGGTGTCACGAACGTGCCGACGCGGTTGCGCTTCTCCACCAACCCCTCGGACTCCAGCCGTGTGAGCGCATCCACCACTGGCATCCGGCTTACCCCCAGTTGCTGCGCCAGCCCCGTCACATCCAGCTTCTCATTCGGCAACACCTTGCGCTGCAAGATGTCGCGCTTGAGCGCGGTGTAAACCTGGTCGGTGAGGCTGAAGTATTGGATGCGTTGCATGGGAAGAGAGTTGCTGGTTGCTAGCGGCTGGCGGCTGGCTGCTGGTTTAAGATCATTGCGGTTCAATCTGCACCAGCAGCCAGCAGCCAGTCGCTAGCCGCTAGCAACCAGTCATTTCATTCCGCTCCACCGGTGTGGCCCACGAGCCGGTGAAATAGGGAAAGCGCGCTTCCACATCGTCGGCCAACTCGACGCCAAAGCCGGGTTTGGATGGAAAGTGCAGGGTGCCGTCTTTGATCACGGGCTTGTCCTTCAAAATTTCCCACTGCAGCGGCCCCTGAATCATGCACAGCTCGCAATAGATCGGGTGGGGCAGGGCGGCCACAAAGTGGGCGTTGGCCATCGCCATCAGGCCGTTGTGCCAACTGTGCGGAATCACTTTGATGCCAAACTTCTCGGCATAGCGCGCGATGCGCAGTCCCTCGGTCAAGCCGCACCAGCCCATATCGGGCTGAATGATGTCGTAGGCCTTGCGTTCGAGGTGATAGCGAAATTGTTCCAGTGTGGTGAATTGCTCGCCGCCGGTAATGGGAATGTCCACGGCCGCAGCCAGTTTGGCATAGCCCTCGATATTGGTCTGGGGAATGGGTTCTTCGAACCAGGCAAATCCCAATCGATCCAACTCTTTGGCAATCGGCATGGCCTGCTCCTCGGTCAGGCGCTGGTTGCCGTCCACGGCCAGCCCAAACGGCTTACCGGTGGCTTTCACGGCCTGATGCAGTTCGCGCATGAGGCCGAGGAAGCGATCGACGTTGACGCCGTCCCACGGCCAGTAGGTGCCGAGGCGCAGCTTCATGGCCGGGTAGCCCTGGGCAATATAGTCCAATGCTTCATCGATCACCTGCTGCGGCCGGGTTCGCCAGTCGTAGCGGCAACCTGAAGAGGCATATAGCGGCACCTGGCTCAAAGCTGGCTCGGTCCGCGCCGTCAGCCCCATCTCGACGATGAGCTGGGCCACCGACTTGCCGGCAGCCTTGCCCCGAATGTCCCACAACGCGCAGTCGATGCCGGCCACGGCGCAGTCCTGGGCGGACACGCGGTAGTGCGGCGAGAGCTCCACGCCGGGTTGCAGCGGGTCGCGGCCGATCAGCATGTCGCTGTAGAAATCGACCCAATCGCGAATGTGCTCCGACCCACCGTAGGCGCAGGCTTCGCCGATGCCGGTGATGCCCTCGTCCGTGTGAATAACAACGATGGGGCAGTCGGCTTTGAAGACGCGCACGGCACTGGTAAACCACTGGTGTTCCGACTCGTGCAGACGGCTGAGGCAAAGGGTTTCAAGATGGGTGATCTTCATGGATGGTGAGTTCTGGTCAACAGGTCAGCGGGCTAGGTAGCATGTAACATATTACATGCCAGCGGGATTGTCAAATGAGGTGTAGAGACGGGGTGCATTCTCAAAAAGTGGCAATCTTCATTTCCAGCCTTGTTTTGTGCTGGATTTCCGTAGGGGCGAGTCTGAGACCCGCCCCATAGGCACGAAAATAAGGATCACGAATGCGAAAATCCACCAAAACGCCAGGATTG
>JBBQST010000531.1:0-1970 GCA_038213625.1 Thermoflexales bacterium | reverse complement strand
TGCGCCATTTGCGCGAGGTGCAGGCCGTGGTCGATGTTGCAGATTTGGGCCTCAACCGCATCGAAACTGTGATGGGTTCGGAGACGGGTCGGCCGACCCTCGTGCGCATCGGTGCCGCTGTCACCCATCAAACCCTGATCGAGCACGAGACCACGGGACTGGCCGCTGACACCGCGCTCAGCGTCATTGGCACGGCCGCCACCTTCATGGCGGGGCTCAACATTCGCAACCGCGCCACCCTGGCCGGCGCCATCTGCACCGCCGATGCGTCCTCGCCGCTGGTCACGGCGTTGCTGGCCTGTGATGCCGAGCTGATCGTGCGCGGGAGTGGCAACGAAGAAAAAATGCTGCCGCTGGCTGGCTTTCTGGCCTACAAGGATCGCATCCTCAGCGACGGCATTCTCATCACCGAGATTCGCGTCACCTACCCCAGCCTGGACACGCGCGTCGCCATCGAAAAGGTAGGCCGCACGCCCAACGACTACCCCATCCTGTGTGCAATAGCCAAATTCGCGATCAAAGACGGCATCGCCGGCAATGTGCGCGTGGCGCTGGGCGGCGTCGCGGCCACACCCGTTCGGCTCAACAGCCTTGAACTGGGTCTGGAGAAAAAGGTCGTCGCCACATTTTTGGAGGATGAATTGAGCCAGGCCATCGCGAAGCTGACACCGCCCAGCGACTTCCTCGGCACCGCCGAATACCGCCGCGACACGGCCCAGGTTCTGACCCGGCGCGTCATTCAACACGTCGTAGGCGATTCCAAAGTTCGGAGCGCTTAAAACGCTTCAAGCCTGATATCTTCATGCAAGACGTGCTTCGGCTGGCGGCCGACCTGGTGGCGCGAGGCACAGCCTGCACACTGGTCACCATCATTCGCACCAGTGGCTCGGTGCCGCGGCGCGAGGGCAGCAAAATGCTGGTTGGAGCGGATGGCGCACTCCTGGCCGGCACCGTGGGCGGTGGCGAGCTGGAACAGCGTGCATTGGCAGCGGCGCAGGATGCCATCAAAACCGGCCACCCCAGCACGCTCGTGGTGCAACTGGCGGATCCGGCCAGCGGCGATGCCGGCGTGTGCGGCGGCACAGCCGAGCTGTTTGTCGAGCCCTTGTTGACCACGCCAACGCTGCTGGTTGTTGGCGCTGGACACGTCGGCCGGGCGCTGGTGAATCTGGCCCACTGGTGCAAATTTCGGGTCATCCTGACTGATGATCGTGTTGAGTTGTGCACGCCCGAAGCCTGTCCGGGTGCGGATGTGTATCTGCCCGGCGCATTGAACGAGCAGATGGCGCAGGTGCCGCTGACGCCGTTGACCTATATCGCCCTGGTCACTCGCGGCTTCCCCATCGATGTCGGCGTGTTGCCGATGATGCTGGCCTCGCCCACCGCTTATATTGGCGTGATCGGCAGCCAGCGCCGTTGGTTGACAGCTAAAAAAGCATTGCTCGCAGCGGGTATCAGTGAGGCCGATCTAGCGCGCGTGTATGCGCCGATTGGGTTGGAGATCTACGCCGAGACGCCCGAGGAAATTGCCGTCAGCATCATGGCTCAGATGATTGGTGCCTTGCGCGCGGCTGGCCGTCCATTGCTATGAGCAAAACATTCATACCGACTCATCGTTCATGAGCCGAATACGATGTCACAGGTTTCATCGACACCACGACACTTTTGACACCTCCAACACCTCCAACACCTCCAACACCTCCAACACCCTCTCCTCACCCACCCAGCACATCCTTAATCGTGTTAGCCACCTCGGCCGGCACCACCGCTGCCAACGCTTCCACGCTGGCGTTGCGAATGCCCTCGACCGAGCCGAACTGCACCAGCAGCTTGCGCCGGCGGGTCGGCCCCACACCTGGAATCGCGTCCAACTGTGAGGCCATGCCGATCTTCTCGCGCTGGCGACGGTGGCTGGTGATGCCGTAGCGGTGCGCTTCGTCGCGCACGCGCTGAACGAGATAGAACGATTG
>JBBQST010000530.1:0-2025 GCA_038213625.1 Thermoflexales bacterium | reverse complement strand
GCGGCATCGGTCAACTGGCGCTCGAACAACATACGGCCGAACTCGGTAATTTTGGTGCGCATGGCTTGCACGGCCGGCGACAAAGCAACGCTAGACAAACTGGTTTCACTCATAGCTGCATTGTGCCGTAAATCCCCGGTTTGGGCTTTGAGCTTTTCTGCAAGCTCAAAGCCCTGAACTCACTACAATGCCAGCATGGCAAACCGTTGGATGAAACGCCTGGTATCGGCCTCGGCCGTCGTGCTGATTGGGCTCACCTCCTGCCGCCTGCCGGCACCCGCGTCGTCCGTCACGGCCATCCCGGCGTCGCCCACGACACCGCCGACACCCTCGACACCGATTCTTCCCACCTCGACGCCAGATACCCGCCCGCGCATCGACTCACCGGCCTGGCTCAACGACGCCGTACTCTACGAGATCTTCCCGCGCAGTTTTTACGACACCGACGGCAACGGCATCGGCGATCTGGCCGGCATCGCCCAAAAGCTGGACTACATTCAAAGCCTCGGCGCGAACACGTTGTGGCTGACGCCGCACTACCCCTCCAACACCTATCACGGCTATGCCGTGACGGATTACCTCACCGTCAATCCCGACTTCGGCACGCTCGATGACTTCAAAACGCTGGTGGATGAGTTGCACCGGCGCGACATGCGCCTGATCGTGGACTTCGTCGCCAACCATGCCTCGAACGAACACCCTTATTTCAAGGATGCGCTGGGCAACCCGGCCAGCCAGTATGCCGATTGGTTTCAATTCACCAATGCCGGGCACACCGAATACAAATCGTTCTATGGCGTGCAGGAGCTGCCGGAGTGGAACCACGACAATCCCGCTGTCAACGACTACCTCATCAACGCCGGCCTGTTCTGGCTGGAGGCAGGGGCCGATGGATTGCGCTGCGATTACGCCATCGGCGTGGACCGCGACTTCTGGGCGCAGTTGCGCGCGAGCGTGAAAGCCAAACACCCCGATGCCGTTTTGCTCGGCGAGGTGTGGGACGCCGCTCCGGCCCGCCTGCTCCGCTACTTCAATGCCGGCTTCGATGCCCTGTTCGACTTCCCGTGGTATCTCTCGCTCAGCAGCACCGCCGAGGCCGTGGGCAAGGGCGTGCTGAATGGCACGGCCCTGGCCAGCGAGTTGCAAGGACCCTACCGGCTAATGCAACTCTACTATCCCATTGGGGCACAAGTCGTGCGCTTCGCCAGCAACCACGACACCAACCGCATCGCCAGCGCCGCGCTCGGCGATCCGCGCAAGATGAAGCAGGCCGCGGCCCTGGCTCTGCTGACGCCGGGTATTCCCATGATCTATTACGGCGAGGAAATTGGCATGGCCGGCATCAAAGGCACAGGCCCAATCTACGACGAGTATGTGCGCGAGCCGATGGATTGGGCTGCCAGCGAGACAGGCTCCGGCATGCCCACCTGGTTTCGACCCAACAGTCAGTTCAACACACCCAACGATGGCATCTCAGTAGAAGAACAGGACCCATTGGCCGATTCATTGCTCAACTTCTACCGACAACTGGGCCAGTTGCGCGCCGCGCACCCCGCCCTGCGCAGCGACACATTTACGATCATGGAGGCTGTAAAAGGGTGCACCACCTGCATCGGCATGTGGCGCTGGTCTGATGACGAACTCATTGCGCTCGTGTTCAACTTTGGGGGTGATGCCGTCACTGTGGATCTGAGTGATCAAGCCATCGCGCCGGCCTCTCTCGCTTCGGCTCAACCCTTGCTGGAGCCCACCTCAGCACCAACCCTGGCGATACCGCCGCACGGCATTTTGGCCCTGCGTTGGCCAGCTTGAGTCATGGCAGACAGAGTGCTGTCAAGATAGGGACGCAGCGTGCTGCGCCCCATTGGCACGAAATCAAGGATCAGACGTGCGAGAACCCAGCAAACGCTGTAATTGAGTGTGACCTCAGAGACCCCCGACCCCTAAAGGGGAGTCGAACACTTCATCAGCGACTCCCCTTTAGGGGTCGGGGGTCTCTGAGGTCACACTCAATTACAGCGTTTG
>JBBQST010000529.1:0-2104 GCA_038213625.1 Thermoflexales bacterium | reverse complement strand
CGGGCCGGGGGCAATCACCTGACCGGTCAGGGGAATCACCTCGTTCCACTTGAGACTGCGCACCAGCTTGCCTTTGACCTCGGGCGTCTCGCGAATAGGCAGGTTATTGGCCATGGCGCGGCCAAACGGCTTGCGCGGCGTCACCGACAGCGACACCGCTGGATCGGTCGAGATCGTAGCCAGCGACGTGTTTGTGGCCGTGGTCGAGCTCAGCGCGACGGTCGAGCTGACTGTCGGGGCTGAAATCACATCGGCCACCACCACAAACTTGGCGGCTGGGTTGGCCTCAACAGGGAGCGGTGGGACTTCCGGCACGGTAGGGCCGGGAGCAGGGATGATCGCTCCAGGAATGACTTCCTGAGCGCGGGTGGCGATGGGCGAGTAGACGAAGGGAGCAGCGGCCAAAATCCCGCCGCTGAGCTTGAAGATGGTTCTGCGCGAAAGTTTGGTTTGCATGACGATTAACGCACCTTGATAGGACAGAGATAGAAATGGGTTTGAGCTTAAGTTACAACCGGTGCGCCAAAACCATGACCCACCGAAATGATTTAAGGCCCGATGATACCAAGTAACACCAAATTTGCGGCGGGCGCGTCATGTAATCCAGCAGTTCCAAATTCAAAAATTTCTCGGTCAAATCGGCGTAATAACAGGTTGCGCCAGACATAAAACCCTCTCGGGTACTGGTCTTTATCGATCTAATTGCAGCTAGAGCGCAAAAGTTTCAGCGACAGGAGGAATATGATGTGTAGAGCCGCAGAAAATAGCCATATTGCCTTTCTTCACGGAACAAATTCTCACCATCGATACCGCGATTAAAAATGTGATGTGTGCAACTGGATTCGAGTGGGACTGGGCATGCATAAAATTCCAGATACGGCTTCTCCGGCGCTGACGATTAAATCGCTCCCCATCAGCTCCATTAGATTTGACCATGTTCGAAGAAAAACAACACAACCTTGCTGATCCCATCGCCACCTGCGGCGACCGCGTCTATGTCATCGGCTCGCAAAACGGCTTGTTTGCCGATAGTTGGGGCGGCCATGTGCCGTTCGAGATGCACGGCGTGTGGGATCACCCGATCAAGCTGCTCGATGGCTTTTGGTTTGGCCTTGCGCCTGAAGGGGATACTGCGCCGCGTTGGCTGGCCGAAGCCATGGCCTGCCGCGCCTATCCCACGCACACCGAGTTCGACTATCGCCTCGGCCCGCTCCACATCACCCGGCGCGATTGGGTGCCGGAGGGCATTGAGGGTCTGGTCATCTCGCTGAAGCTGACCACGCACGAAGCCGTTCCCGCACCCATCACCCTGACCGCGCTATTTCGCAGCGACTTGCAACCCAGTTGGCTGGGTGAGCAGGCGGGTCTGCACGATGCGGCCGATGTCGCTGCCGTGCACGGCACCACGCATGTCGCCTTCACCGACAGCGGCAATCCGTGGGCGTGTGTGGTTGGGGCCGATCTTGTGGCGAGCCAGATTCACACCGGCAATGACCTGTGGGGGCCGCAGCGCACTCATGGCGCAGGTGTATCCGCGCAACTCGCCTACACGCTGACCTTTGTGGAGGACGCGGCCGAGATCGTATTTTTTGTGGCCGGCTCGACCACGGGTGAGTCGGATGCCATGGCGACGTTCGAGCGATTGTGCGCGGATCAGGCCGCGTTATTTGCGCACAAACAGCAGCGCTACCAAACCCTCATCGACACCAGCCGTGTGACCACGCCCGACGATGTGTTGAACACGGCCTTGCTGTGGACGAAGGTGAATGCGCAGTGGCTGGCCCGCACGGTGCCGGCCTTTGGCACCGGTGTGGGCGCGGGCTTTCCCGAGTATCCGTGGTGGTTCGGCATCGACACGGCTTACGCGGTGCTGCCGATGTTGCAGGCCGGCCAGTTCGAGCTGGTGAAGGAAACCCTGCTGTTGCTGCATCGCGAAAGCCTGCGCCGCAACCCGACCGAGCCCGGCCGGGTGCTGCACGAGATGAGCACCAACGGCGTCGTCTACAACGAGGGCAACGCTGTGGAGGTGCCGACGTTTGTGCGGGCCGTGCACCAGTATTGGCAGTGGACGGGCGACGACGCCATGCTGCGCGAGTTGTACCCG
>JBBQST010000528.1:0-2146 GCA_038213625.1 Thermoflexales bacterium | reverse complement strand
CAACTACGATCTGAACGCCAACTTCTTCGCGGGTGCTAATCAGGCCAATAGCTTCCAGGGCAAGCAATATTGGATGTCGTACATCTCTGAGCCGATCGTGCCGATCATTGTCTACAACAAGACCAAGATCAAGGCCATGAACCTGCAAGAGCCGACCGACGACATGACCTACGACGACTGGGATACCTGGGCCAAAGCCGCCACCAAAGACGGCGTGTTTGGCTATGACCACGGCATGCGCGACGCTTCGCCGTTTGGTGGCGGCCCCTTCCTGCGCCAGCACGGCGTAGAACCGGTGGATGCGGAAGGCAAGAAGGTCACACTGCTGGACAACCGGAAGGGTTTTGTTCAGGCCTTGCAGCGGGACTATGACCGGATCAATACGTTGAAAGTGTCGCCCTCTCCGTCCGCCGGCGCCGTCGACCTGGCTGGACTGTTCGGCGGCCAGAAGTTGCTGGCTGCTGATGTCTGGCCGTTCATCATCACTGTGTGGCCGTCCACCTTCAAAGACTTCGAGATGGACTTTGTATTGACGCCGACGGGTGCCAAGGGCGACAAGCGCCGCACCATGCTCAATGAGCACGTATTCGGCATCACCACCTCCAGCAAGAACACGGATGCGGCTTTCAAATTCCTGACCTGGATTGGCGGAAAGGAAATGAACGTGCAGGCGTTGGTGCAGGGGTTGAAGGGGCCGATTGCGCGCGCCGACGTGTGGGCGGATGATCGCATCTACGCGAAAGTGCCGACCTACAAGAAGTTGCGCCCACTGATGGAGGCCATCGAGCCGGACTTTGTGGTGGCCAACTTCCGCGGCGAGGAATTCGATACGGCTTATTCGTCCGTCACCGAGGCGATGATTCTGGGCAAGACCATGCCAGAGCAAGCCGCCGACGAAATTGCCAAGGCCTGCCAGGCCGTCCTGGACAAAGACGCGGCGTAAACATTGCTCTAGTAGTCTGTCAAAGCAAAGAGTTTAGGTTAGCCCAAGGGCGAACCTGTGACTTGAGAGAAACCATTAGCCCAAGCCGTCATTCCCGCGCAGGCGGGAATCCAGCATGTTGATCGACTATTGAGCTGGGGTTACGCCTGGATTCCCGCCTGCGCGGGAATGACGTGGCTACGTAAAGACTTTGCTTTGACAGACTACTAGTTTAAGAACTATTCACGATTCAAAGTGAGTCATATAACGTGGATGAGCGCGGGAATTAACCTGGCCGGCGCTCATCCATGTTCACTTTTTCTGATTCGCATGTAGCGGTTTCGCTGCCGCGGTCTTAAGATGGCAATCAATCAACCCCTACAAAGTCTGGCCACCCGGCACCGCTTCGGCGGTTCGCCCATGCGCCAGCGTGAAGCGCTCGAAGGTATTCTGTACCTCTCCCCCTGGATCATCGGCTTCCTCGTGTTCGTGGCCGGCCCACTCATCGCCTCATTCGTCCTCAGCTTCACCAAATACAACGTGCTGCGCCCGCCGACGTTCATCGGCTTGCAAAACTATATTTTTGCATTCACCAAAGATGAGCTGTTTCTGCCGTCCATCGTGCGCAGCCTCTATTTTGCAGTGTTGCTGGTGCCGTTGGGCATGGCCGGCTCGCTCATCCTGGCGCTGTTGCTGAACCAAAAATTGTGGTTCACCACGCTCTGGCGCACCATGTATTTTTTGCCCACGCTGACGCCGTTGATTGCGGCGGCCCTGTTGTGGCGCTGGATGTTGAACCCCGATGTGGGGCTGGTGAACTATTTGTTGTCGCTAATCGGCATCAAAGGCCCCGGCTGGTTGTCCAGCATCGAGTGGGCGGTGCCGGCGCTGGTGCTGATGGGGTTGTGGGCTAGTGTCGGTGGCTCACGCATGATCATTCTGCTGGCGGGTTTGCAGGATGTGCCCAAGGAACTCCTCGAAGCGGCCGAGATGGACGGGGCCAACTCGTGGACTAAATTCTGGAAGGTGACCTTGCCGATGGTCTCGCCGACGCTGTTCTTCAATCTGGTGCTCGGCATCATTTTCGCGTTGCGCACCTTCGAGACCGCCTTCATCACCACCAATGGCGGGCCGGCCCGCGCCACCTGGTTCATCTCGCTGCACATCTATCAGAGCGCGTTCGTCACATTCGATATGGGCTACGCCTCGGCGCTGTCATGGTTA
>JBBQST010000527.1:0-2228 GCA_038213625.1 Thermoflexales bacterium | reverse complement strand
TTGCATCGCGTGCTCGGCCGCGGCGGGCAGTCCTTGCGCCAGCAACTCGGGCACCATCGAAGCGAGCACACTTTCCCAAAACGCCTGCCGAATGGGATAGGTCGGCAACTGGCGCTTCACCTCGGGTCGCCATTGCCCCAGAAATTCGGCCAACCCTGCAATCTCGGGTTTCAACAGGTCATGCTGAATGTGGTCGCGCAGTTGCTTGGCCAGCGCCGGACTCTTGCCCGCGGTCGACACGGCCACCTGCACTGCGCCACTGCTGGCGATGGCCGGCGCGATGAAGTTGCAGTTGTCCAGATCGTCCACGGCATTGGCCACGCGCTGTTGCCGGTTGGCCAGTTGATACACAAACGCGTTCAGGGCCTTGTTGTTGGTGGCCGCGATGACCAGGAATTGATCATCAAGGTCCTCGACCAAAAACTCGCGCGCGTGCCAGACCAAACGGCCGTCCGCGTGCCACTGCGTCACCTGCGCGCTGATCTGGGGCGCGACCACGGTCACCCGCGCGCCGGCTTCCAACAGGCCGCTCACCTTGCCGGTGCCGACGATGCCGCCGCCCACCACCAGGCAGTCGCGCTCGCGCAGGTCTAGAAAAATAGGGTAATACATCGCTTAGAAGGCACGGGCGTATTGCGGCGGAACCAGAATCGTCGACGACGACGTCGACGTCGACGTCGACGATTCCCCAGCGCTTGTCTTCAGTGCGCGTTCGGCGTGCAAAGGCCAATACGGGTCGCGCAAAACCTCACGGCCCAACAGCACCACATCGGCCTGCCCGCTGCACACGATCTCGTTCGCCTGCGCCGGCTCGGTGATGAGCCCGACTGCCGCCGTGGCGATCTTGGCTTCGCGCCGAATCGCCTCGGCAAACGGCACCTGATAGCCCGGCCCGGAAGGCACTTTGGCATTGGCTGCGTTGCCGCCGGAGCTGCAATCGATCAGGTCGACCCCGGCCTGCTTCAACCGCTTTGCCAGTGCAATGGTGTCCTCGATCGTCCAGCCACCCTCGATCCAATCACTGCACGACAGGCGCACGGCCAGTGGTAATTCATCCGGCCACACGCTGCGAATCTCATCGACGACCTCGATGAGCAGGCGCGTGCGATTCTCGAAGCTGTCGCCGTAGGCATCGGTGCGCAGGTTGGCCAGCGGCGAGTAGAAGTTGTGCAGCAAATAGCCGTGCGCGGCGTGAACCTCGATCAGTTTGAAGCGGGCTTCGTAGGCGCGCTGAGCGGCCCGACGAAAGGCCAGCTTGATCTCGCCGATCTCATCCAGCGAGAGCGCATGGGGTGTGGGATGTCCCTCTTTAAAAGGCACCGCGCTGGGGCCGACGATGCGCCAGGTTCCGTGTGTATCGAGATTGGGCTGGCCGCCCACCCACGGCCGCGAGGTGTTGGCTTTGCGGCCAGCGTGGGCCAGTTGAATGCCAGGCACCGCGCCGTAGTCGGTGATGAAACGGGTGAGCCGCTCCAATCCTTCCACGTGAGAGTCCGACCAGATGCCCAGATCCTGTGGCGAGATGCGGCCATGCGCTTGCACCGCCGTGGCCTCGGTGATGATCAGGCCGGCGCCCCCGATGGCGCGGGCACCCAGATGCACCACGTGCCAGTCGTTGGCATAGCCATCCAACGCGCTGTATTGGCACATCGGCGACACACCGATGCGGTTGCGCAACTGCACACTTCTCAACGTGAGCGGATCGAATAACGAAGGAGCCATAGTTATTTCACCAGCACCGGTATCGAAGCTTTGAGCGAGTCGAAGCCGACTCGGTCGCAGTAATCGCCGAAGGCTTCGCCGTTCGCTCGCTCATCGCGGAACCGCTCGAAGATGGGCTTGAGGGTGTGGGAGAGTTTGTCGATCGGCACCAGATCGAGGAAGGGTCGGGCCAGCCGGGTGCCCACGGCGTTGCCGCCCAGGTAGATCACATATTTGTTAACCGAGCGGCCAACCAGCGCCAACTCGGCCACATACGGCCGCGCGCACCCATTTGGGCAGCCGGTCATGCGCAGCACGATCGGCTCCTGTCCCAGACCCACTTCGTCCAGCGTGCCTTCAATATCTTCAAGCACATGCGGCAGCGCGCGCTCGGCCTCGGTCAGGGCCAGGCTGCAGGTGGGCAGGGCCGGGCAGGCCAGGCTGTTGCGTCGCACACCACTAATGTCCTCGACGCGGGTGATGCCGTATTCATTCAGCAAGTTCGAGACAGCCTCGCGATCCTGCTC
>JBBQST010000526.1:0-2249 GCA_038213625.1 Thermoflexales bacterium | reverse complement strand
CATGGTTGTTCCTTCGCAGGCTAGTCTACTGTGCTGCCCAAAAACCGGTAGTCGGAAACCCTGAGAGAGATTGGCTGCAATTAGCCTCAGCCAATCTCATTCCAACCTCATCACGCTCGAATACCAAACAGGAAGCTGCTCTAGTCAGAGCAGGTATGCTGTTGCGCTATGGATGCTGAAACCCTCATCATTCGCGACTTTCGGCCAGCCGATCAAGTGCCGGCTCGCAAGCTCATTTTGTCAGGCCTCAAGGAGCATTGGGGCAAGCTCGACCCAACACTGAACCCTGACCTGCGCGACATCGCGGCGACTTATGCCGACGCCGTCTTTCTGGTGGCCGAGCACACACCCTCTCAGCGCATCGCCGGCACCGGCGCATTGGTGCCGCGTGGCGACGGCATCGCCGAGATCGTGCGCATGTCGGTGGCGCGGCCGTTGCGCCGGCACGGCCTGGGCACGCGGCTGCTGCAAGCGCTCATCGATCGCGCGCGTGCGCTGGGTTTGCGCCAGATTATTTTGGAGACCACCGACACGTGGACCGAGGTCATCGCCTTCTACCAGCGCTTCGGCTTTCGCATCACCCATCACCAAAACGGCGATGTGTATTTCGCATTTGATCTGGACACGACGGACGACACAACTCCAGTCGCGATTCTAGGCGCGCAGGTCGAGGTGGAGTTGGTGGACAACGCCGGCGAACGCGAACGCATGACGTTCACGCTGGTGCCGGATAACGCGGCTGATTTCGCCAATGGCCTGCTGGGCGAGAACACGCCCCTGGCCAAAGCGATTTGGGGCCGGCCGGCTGACAGCATCGTGCCTTATCGCGCCGGGGATATGAAAGAGGCGCGTGTGCTGGCGGTGATTCCTGGCACAACCGAGGCCAAGGATTTGAGCGAGCGCCGCGCAGCCACGCGCGAGAACATGATTCGCGACGCCGACAAAACCGACACCCTCATTTTTAGCACGGCCGCCGGCAGCAAATGGGGCGATTATGATCCGGGCAAGTTGGAGGATTGAGTTAGATCACAGCGCGCTCAACCGTGATGAAGTTTGGGAATTAAATTCGGTAAAAGAAAAGCGGCGATCGCGAGTCATGATTGAAAGCGATACCCTTATGCCGTCATTCCCGCGGAGGCGGGAATCCAGACCTTCCAATTGCTGTCGCGCTGGGGTTACGCCTGGATTCCCGCCTCCGCGGGAATGACGTTGCTATGTAAAGACTTTCCTGGACGTTTCGTGCTTTACCGACTTTTTTTCTTTACCCAAAAAACGGCCTTGTGCACTACGGCAACCGCTCGCCGCGCCCCGCAATGTAGAGCCGGTACCACTCCTCGCGCGTCAAGGTGATGCCATCGGCCTGGCAACATGCCTGAATGCGCTCAGGGTTGGTGGTGCCGATGACGGGTTGAATCCTGGCGGGGTGGCGCAGAATCCAGGCGATCAGAATCGCCTCCGCCCCCACATTCTTTTGCTGAGCCAGATCGGCCACCACAAAGGCGGTTTTAGTCTCCACGTCGGACAGCCCCGTTTTGGCCGCGCCGCTCAGCCGGCCCTTGGCCAACGGCGCCCACGCCTGCAAGGTGATGTCGTGCTGGCGGCAATACTCGATGGTGCCGTGGTTGCGCACCGGCCGGTTGGGCATATCCTGGTTGAAGATCACGCCCTCATCGAACAGATGGGCGTGCACAATGCTCAGCTCCACCTGATTGAACACCAGCGGCCGCGTCACAAATTTGCGCAGCAGCTCGATCTGGGCGGCGGTGTGGTTGCTGACGCCGAAGTGTCGCACTTTGCCGGCCATGTGCAGCTCGTCAAAAGCGCGCGCCACTTCCTCGGGCTCAACCAGCGGGTCGGGCCGATGCAGCAGCAACACGTCCAAATAGTCTGTTTTTAGGCGCTTCAGGCTGCCCTCGACCGAGTTCATGATGTGCTCGTAGCTGAAATCGAAACGCTGGGTGAAGCTGGGGTCAGGGTCGCCCTCGAAGCGAATTCCGCATTTGGACTGCACCAGAATCTTCTCGCGCAGGTTCGGCATCTCAGTCCAGATGTCCGCGAATACTTCCTCGGATTTGCCGCGGCAATAGATATCGGCATGGTCGAAGAAGTTGATGCCGGCGTCGAGCGCGGCGTGCACGGCGGCCATGGCCTTCTGACGCGTCTGCGGCTGCAATGGAGCAGCGTCCCACGACCCGCCCAATGGCATGCAGCCGTAGGCGATGCGGGTGACGTTCAAATCGCTGTTGGCA
>JBBQST010000525.1:0-2257 GCA_038213625.1 Thermoflexales bacterium | reverse complement strand
ACCTCGCGGGTCCTATCGCGTTTCTCGTCGGAGCATCCCAGCGTGTCCAGACCCGCGAGGTCTTGTGTTGCACTCATCGTGTTGGGAACGGATTGCGCTCGAAGCCGCGTTGATGCCAGTAGGGGTAGATCATCGGCGTCGCGCTGGCCGCGTCCAACCGGGTGACCTGGTCTGGCGTGAGGTTCCAACCCACGGCTCCCAAATTCTCTTTCAACTGCGCTTCGTTGCGCGCGCCGAAGATGATCGTGGAAATGGTTGGCCGGCCCAGCAACCAGTTGAGCGCAATTTGCGAGTGGGTCTTGCCGGTCTCGCTGGCGATCTCATCCATCACATCCACCGTGCGGTAGAGGGCTTCGTCGTTGCCGGATTGGGCGGTCTCGGCGAACACACTGACGCGGCTGCCCTCGGGCGGCTTCTGGCCACGGCGCACCTTGCCGGTCAGGCGGCCACCCGCCAGCGGACTCCACACCACGGTGCCGACTTTCTGATCGATTGCCAGCGGCATCAACTCCCACTCATATTCTCGACCGGCCAGTGAGTAGTAGGCCTGGTGCGAGACGTGCCTGGCCCAGCCATATTTGTCCGAGATCGCCAGCGATTTCATGAGGTGCCAGCCGGAGAAGTTGGAGCAGCCGATGTAGCGCACCTTGCCGCTGCGCACCAGATCGTCCAGCGCGCGCAGGGTTTCCTCGACCGGCGTCATCGCATCGAAGCCGTGCAGTTGATACAGGTCGATGGTGTCGGTTTTGAGCCGGCGCAGGCTGGCTTCACATGCGCGGATGAGGTGGTAGCGCGAGGTGCCCTGGCCGTTCGGTCCCGGCTCAGAGCGAAAGCAGGCCTTGGTGGCGATGAGCACTTGATTGCGCCGGCTGCCGATGGCCTGGCCGAGAATCTCCTCGGAGATGCCGTCTGAATACGCATCGGATGTGTCGAATAGATTGACGCCGGCCTCCAACGCAATATCGACAAGTCGCGTCGCCTCATCCACTTGGGTGCTGCCCCACATTTTGAAGAATTCGTTGCCGCCGCCAAAGGTGGCTGTGCCAAAACTTAGCACCGGCACCATCAATCCTGAGCCGCCCAGTTGTCTATATTCCATAGGACTGCTAGTTTACGGCCTGCGCGGGAAGAGGGCATTTTCGCGGGAACGTCCTCGGCCTTCAATGGGGTTGCAGCCGTGCAACGGGCCCACGAGTTGGGCCCTGGCAATCTGGTGGCGACGGTGGCCGTAGACAGCGGCATGAAGTATCTGGCCAGCGATTTGTTTGCTGCTGCCGGATCGTGAGATCACCAATTCACAGCATCGAAATCTCCGTAAATCTGCGGGTAGCCACAGGGTGTGCCAACGCCTACACTGGTTAAGTCCAACCCCATTGGATTCCGTGTGATGGCTCAATCTGCCGAGCCATGATGCCGTAGATGAGGCCCTGACGGCGCTTCATACTTCGTTGACCCAGATCAAACCCATATGGTGAAGATTCAATCCCGACCTTACCGTGACCCGACAGACCGGCTGCGCATGCGGCAACTGTTGATGGATGGCGTACACGCCCAGATTGCCGCGTCGTACACCCATCCAGGGTGTCTGGACTGGGACACGCATGTGCCGCCTGATGAACAGGAAAACCGGCGCAACTTGCGGCTTTGGGAGCGCGTGGATGATGACTGTGAGCGACCGATACTGGAAGCCTGGGCCATCTTCTCGCGCCATGAAAAGACATTTGATTTATTTGTGAGCCCGGCGTTGTATGACACGCCGGCACACGAAGGGGTGATGGATGAGTATGTGGCATGGGCCGAGACGCGGGCGCGCGAAGCAGGCGTAAAACAGATCTCACCGTTTTGGGCCATGGACCATGACACCGTATTAGCCCGTCAGATGAAAGCGCGTGGGTTTGCGGTGGTGCCGGTGGATGTGGCCGCGCCGCTATTCGAACGGCCCCTGGATGCGTTGCCCGATGTCCCATTGCCGGCTGGTTTTACAGTGCAAAGTGTGCACACGCTCGATGACGGCCGATTGCGGGCGCAGGTGACCCATGGCGCATTCAAGTCCGATGACAATGTGGACGACTACGTGGCGGAGTATGCAAAATTCATTGGCTCTGCCGTCTACGAGGGCGAACATGATCTGTTTGTGCGCTCGCCCGATGGCCGGGGTGCGTCGGCGTGTTGCATCTGGTTTGATCCGCTGAACGCTATTGGCTTGTTTGAGCCAGTGGCCACCCATCCAGATTTTCAACGCATGGGCCTGGGCAAA
>JBBQST010000524.1:0-2274 GCA_038213625.1 Thermoflexales bacterium | reverse complement strand
TGTTCATGGCCAGACACAAGGTGATCGCGGCAATGCATACGGATTTACCCGAGCCGGTGGTGCCCGCAATCAGCAAATGTGGCATACGGCCCAGATCGGCATTGACGGGCGTGCCGCTCACATCGCGGCCGAGCGCAATCGCCAGCGGCGTCTTGGCACTGAGGGCGCGAAAGTCATCGCCCTGCATCAGGCCGCGCAGATCGACCGTGCTGGTGATCAAGTTGGGCACTTCCAGGCCGACCAGGCCACGGCCCGGAATCGGCGCTTCGATGCGCAATGAGGCAGCCGAGAGGGCCAGCGCAAAATCGTTTTGCAGCGCCGCAATCTGGCTCACCCGAATCTTTTGCTGGCGGCGCTCACCATTCGGTGCCGCGCGGTCGATATAGCCCGGCTCAATGCCGAATTGGGTCACGGTCGGCCCGCGTCGAATCTCGACCACTTTGCCGACCAGCCCAAAGTGCACCAGCGTGGTTTCGATGATATCGGCCAGCCGTTTCACATCGGCCTCGGTGCTCTTCACCACCTTGGCCAATTTCAGTAATTCGATGGGCGGCAAGGTATCGGGGCGCGGCACATACGGCTTCTTTTTAGCTTCTTTGCCCTTGCCAGTCCCGCTCTCTTGAGTGTTGACCAGGTTGTCACCGCTGCCGTCGCGAATGATCAATGGATTCGATTTGATATCGGCAATCGGCTGTAACAGGCGGCCTAATTTTGGCTTGGTCGCCTCGCCTGGCACTTCAATAAGCTTGGTCGCTCTTGATGAAGCGCGTGTCGGTTTGGGTGGCTGCTCTGCATCTGCTTCTTGATCTGGCAACGGCAACTGCCGCCCCCGGCCACCACGCGCCACCGGCTCAGGCTGCCACTCCAGCACCTCGTTCTCACGAACATGTTCTGCCGAAGCGCTCGACCCATGGGTCGACGGAGAGCGCATCAGCAACGGCCCCAATGTCACCCAACTGGTCAGTGCCAGCGCAGCCAGCCAGATGGCCAGCGAGACCACCTGGGTCAGCAATGACACGCTGTCACCGCTGGCACCCAGTGCCCGCCACAACGCTTCACTCAGTACCCATCCCACCATGCCGCCGCCGCTGCCGTCCTGCATCAACTCATAAGGATTCTGGTTCAGTGCAAAGTTATGGGTCAGCGCCAGAAAAGCCACAAATGCAATTTCGCCACAAATGATGCGAATGAAGGTGGCCCGGCTGAAGCTCGGCAGCCGGCCCAACAGCACCGGCAGGCCAAACCCAATCAGCAGCACGCCGACCAGAAACGCGCCAACTCCCAGGCCGCGCCGCAGCAACCCAGCCCAGGCTTGAATGAGCGAGCCGGTGTTGATGCCCAGCAGCGTGAGCAGCGTGACTAGGCCAACGGCAATCAGCAGCAAGCCGAGCGCGTCTCGCCAGACCGAGCGGTTGCGCGAGACCACCCGCCACAGCCGCACATGCCATGGGTCGATGGACACTCGTTGGATATTGCGGGCAGCCGGCTTGGATTTACTCATCTCTCAATCATGCATCAGGCTTACCGGCCAACAAATTATTGGTGCGCAGCCACGCAAGACAATCGCCTGGAATACCTATCTTAAACGGCATCGCCGTCTGCAAGTCTTTATTGTTCAAGAAATGTTCACGATCGAGGGTGACAAAAAAAGACAACCCAGACACGGCAAGCGCATCCGAAATCACCATTGCATCCGGCGCGTAAGAAATCCAGCGCCGGGCACGTCTCAATCGGCCAGGCTTATCGTTCGAGATGATCTGGACATTGCACACGTCGAGCAGTCGCAACAAACCAGGCAACTGGTCAGCTCGCTTCTCGCGCAACACCGTTTCAATTTCCGCCAAAACCCGGCTGCTCACCACCAACTGCACAAGCCCTGCCTCAGCCAGTTGCAAAATAGCCCGCGCCCCGCCCTGTGCCGACCAGATGCCGGCAAACAAGGCACTCGTGTCAAAGAACACGTTTGGCTTTGGGTTTGGCATGGCTTTCTCGCGCACCGCGGAGTGCTTTCAACATACTTTCGAGCGTTTCACCCTGCTGCACCAACGCGTCGGTCAGTTCATCAGCAAGCTTGTCCACAAGCATTTCACGGCGACGAAATAGAAAGGTGCCGTCGCCCAGGTCAATGATTGTGTAGGTATCTCCAACCTTGACACCATAGGCTTCGCGCAGAGATTTAGGCAGGGTTACTACACCGCGCTGAGCAACTTGAATTACCAATTCGTTGTTCATCGTTGCGCAGTATATCAGACAGTCTGTAGAACGGATAGACTG
>JBBQST010000523.1:0-2291 GCA_038213625.1 Thermoflexales bacterium | reverse complement strand
GTTGTCGTCAAAGGCAGTGTTGATGAAGGCAAGCGACCTGCTAACAACATACTCTAAAGTATAATACTCGCACGATGAAAAAACGCTTTGTCAACCGTCTGACCGAACTTGACCGGCTTGACAAGGTCTATCGCGCCTCCAGTGGCCAGATGATGGTGATCTACGGCCGGCGCCGTGTGGGCAAGACGGCGCTGCTCAGCCATTGGCTGGACACACGCGGTTACAAATCAGTCTTCTGGACCGCAGATCGCATCTCACCCACCGTGCAACTGCGCGGATTTTCACATGCGCTGCGCCGGTTTGCCGCGCCAGATGCGGAAATTCCAGCCGAATTCAGCTATGGCTCCTGGGAAAACGCCTTGCTGGAAGTCGAGCAACTCTCGAAGCACGAACGGCTGGTCGTGGTGCTGGATGAGTTTACCTATCTCATTGAAGCCGACCCTGCCCTACCCTCGATTCTTCAGCGGCTGTGGGATCACCGACTGCAACACGCCAATGTCATGCTGGTGCTCACTGGCTCGCACGCCGGCATGATCGAGCGCGAAGTATTGTCGTATCGTTCACCGCTGTATGGCCGCGCCAAGTGGCATATTCCACTCCAACCCCTGCCGTTTGGCGCTGTGCACCACTTTTTGCCGGGGCTGTCAGCGGCCGATCGTCTGACCCTGTATGGCTGTGTCGGCGGCATTCCACAGTATCTCGAACTGTTCTCGGATCAGGCGGATGTGTTCACGAATCTGGAGGAAATCCTCGAGTCCAGCATGATTCTGGACGACGCCGGCGCGCTGTTGCGCGATCAACTCTCGGAGCCGCGCAACTACATGGCCGTGGTCCAATCCATTGCTGCGGGCTACACCAAGTTGAGTGAGATTGCGACCATGGCAGGTATGGCACCAACCAATGCCACCAAATACCTCAGCGTGTTGCAGCACCTTGGTATCGTCGCACGGCAGGTGCCAGCCACCGTGCGCGATCCCGATCAATCGCGCCAGGGTCGCTATGCAGTGACGGATCCGTATCTGCGCTTCTTCTTTCGGTTTCTGTCACCGTCGCTGTCGTATTTGGAGCGCGGACAGCGGAATCTGGTGATGGCCAATCTCACTCAACACCTGGCCGAATTTACGGGCACGTATGCATTTGAAGAACTGTGCCGCGAATGGATTTACGCGCAGGCCGACACGGGCGCATTAGGCTTTGTGCCGCGCCGGGTGGGTTCGGTGTGGGGCTACCGCCAGCCCAACATCGACGTGGTGGCGCTTAACCCGGATGAACACACGATTTTGTTGGGGGAGTGCAAATGGTGGAATGAAGCCGTGCCCAAACATGTGGTGGATGATCTATTGGCCAAGGCTCCCAAAGTCATTCCCGAGGGAAATTGGCGCGTGATCTATGCCTTGTTTTCGAAGTCGGGTTTCACCACCGAGGCCAAAAAGGCGATGGGGCAAAACGAATGCCGGTGGGTTGATTTGAAGCAACTGGACGCAGACCTGCGCGCCTAAGTAGATCGTCGAAAGGAACATGATTGAGCGAGTTCGGCCCTGGCACAACCTTCTCGCATTCCCACTCTCCAGAAGCGGCATGATTCACCTACGCTTGTGCGGATGGGACCATATAGCCTATGCGAATCGTTATTAAGGGAGATCAGGCATGAACGGCACTACAATCGCAATCCGCATATGAATGCACTCTCAGACACCCCGGCCAAAGTGTTGCAAGCCCAGGCAGTGCTGCTGCGCCAGGCCGGCCCGACTCGCCGTGCGGCGGTGGGTCTGGCCATGACGGCTCAGGCTCTGGTCATGTCGCGGCGCGCGCTCAGGCAGCGTCATCCCGAACTGAGTGAGCAGGACGTGCTCTTGTTGTGGGCCGAGATCCACTACGGCACCGTGTTGGCTGATCGGGTGCGGCAGCATTTGGCCAGCCACTCTTTGGCTAGCCAATCTTTGACCCAGCTCCCACCCGCCTCACCCTAATGCCCACGCCGACTGGCTCTGTCTATACCGCCGCCCTCAACGATCTGGTGCCGATCTTCGTGCAGTTGGGCATTGCGTACCAGATCGGCGGGTCCGTGGCCAGCCTCGCGCACGGCATCGCCCGAACCACGCTGGACATTGATCTGGTGGCTGATATACGCCCTGAGCACGTGGCCGCGTTGGCGGAACAAGCGGCACCCCTGTTCTACATCGACGCCGATGATGTTGCCGAGGCCGTGGCCACGGCGGGCGCATTCAACCTCATTCACCTGGCCACCATGTTCAAGGTGGACGTGTTTGCGCTCAAGCCCACACCGTATG
>JBBQST010000522.1:0-2401 GCA_038213625.1 Thermoflexales bacterium | reverse complement strand
AAAGGTAGACGCCCCAACGGCGCGTCTCTACAATCTCGCTACGCTAGCTCAACACACGCTGCAGCGCCTCTTCATTTGCGACGGTGCCGTGGGATTGATAGATTTCGGCCAGAATCTGGCCATTGGTGAAGAACTCCACCTCGTAACGCATACCCGTCAGCGGCTTGGACACATCTACCATGACCGCATCCGAGCGAACCGATGTCACTGTGTAATACAGTCCCAGCCGCTCCAATTCATTGAGGAAATCCACTAATTTTTGCAGTTGCATGGGCACGATTTTAACGGCCTAAGCACAATTGCGCTGAACCGCCCAAAATCACACGAATCCTTGGAATCAAAACTAAAATCGGTGGACTCAATGCCTGCCCAAAGGAATATCGAACAACGTGAGTGAATCCAATGACAGTGACGCGACGCACAGCAATCTCATCACCGGCCCCTATGACCCTGTGGCCGGCCGCGAGAACCCAAACACCCACACAACCTATGTGCTGGAACGCTTGCGAGCCGTGCCGGCCGGCATCATCGAAAGCTCCACCGGCACCTTCTTCCTGCTGATTGCGCTCCAGGCTTTTCAGGCTGGCCCACTCTCCAAATCACTGATCGTGGCCGGCGGCAACATCGGCATGTTGCTTACCCCGTTTGTGGTGATGGCGGTGGAGCGCAAAGGCCTGACCAGTATGCGCGCCGCGGCAGGCTTGCTCGTAGTCGGCGCGGTGGCCCTGATCATCGCGGCGTTGCTGCCATTTCTGCCGGTGTATGTGGGCGCGGTCGTGGTTGCCTACGCCATCACGAATATGGTCATTCCACTATTTACGCCGGTGTATCAAAAAAATTACCCGGCCCGTGAACGCGGCAAGTATGTCTCGCGATCCATTGTTGTGCGGGTGGCCATTGCCGCCGTGTGTGGAGATTTGATTGGCCGAATGTTGACCGCCGACATCGCCCTGTTTCGGGTCCTGCTGCTCGTGGTCGCACTGGCCTTTCTCGCCTCAAGCCTGATCGCGATTCGCATCCCGTCCGAGCCGTTGCATGTCCGCACCGATATCCGGCTCGCGGGCGGCAAACCAAGCCCGCTCGACAACCTGCGTCAAATCTGGTCGAGCATGAGCTTCCTGAAAACGGATCGATTATTCCGCAGCACCATGGCCTCGTGGATGTTCATGGGGTTTGCCAACTTGATGATGGTGCCGTTGCGCATCGAATATCTGGTCAACCCCGAATTTGGCATCGCGCTCAACGCCCAGGAAACGGCCATGCTCACCGTGGTCATCCCCTCGCTGGCGCGCCTGGTCATGAGCCCCATCTTTGGCTGGATCTTCGACCGGATGAACTTCTTTGCCACGCGGGTGGCGCTCAACATCGCCTTTGCGCTCAGCATTGTCACGTTCTTCACCGGCACCAGCTACATCGGCCTGGTGGCCGGCGCGCTCATCTTTGGCATCGCTCTGGCCGGCGGCGATATCTTGTGGAGCCTGTGGGTGACCAAGTTCGCGCCACCCCATCGTGTGGCCGATTACATGGCCGTGCACACCTTCTTCACCGGCGTGCGCGGCGTCATCGCCCCCGTCATCGCCTTCCAACTCATCTCCAGCCTACCCATCGGCGAAATCGGCGTCATCTGCGCCGTGTTGATCGGTCTGGCCTCATTGATCCTGCTGCCCGAGATGAAACGCGCCATGCAGCGAACCGTGCCGTCGTAACCAGACTCGTAGAGACATTCCGCTGGAACGTCTTTACAACTGCGCAATACCTCACCCATGCTTTCCAGTCATCACCGCGCGATCAGTTGTTCGCGCTCGGGGCCCACGCTAACCAGAGACACACGAGCGCCGGTCAGGACTTCGATGCGCTCCACGTAGGCCTGGGCTTGCTTTGGCAAATCGGCATACGATCGCACCCCGCTCACATCCTCGACCCAACCCGGCAGCGTTTCGTAGACCGGCTGGCAGCGCGCCAACACCTCACTGTCCTGCGGGAAGTTATTGGACTGCTCTCCATTCACCTCGTACGCGGTCGCAATCTTTAGCTCGGGCAGACCACTCAGGATATCCAGTTTGGTCAGCGCCAACTCGGTGATGCCGTTCAGCTGCACGGCGTAGCGCAAGGCCACGCTGTCCAGCCAACCCACACGGCGCGGCCGGCCGGTGGTGCTGCCATATTCGTCCCAGGGGTTGGCGCCCGTGCCGCGCAAGCGCAACGCCATATCCTCAAACAGCTCGGTCACAAACGGCCCGGCACCCACTCGTGTGCTAAAGGCCTTGGCTACGCCAACCACGCGGGTAATGGCTTGTGGCGGCACGCCCAGCCCCGTCATCACGCCGCCAATCGTGGCATTGGAGGAGGTGACGTAGGGATAGGTGCCGTGATCGATATCGAGCAACACGGCCTGCGCGCC
>JBBQST010000521.1:0-2409 GCA_038213625.1 Thermoflexales bacterium | reverse complement strand
TCCTGGCGTTTTGGTGGATTTTCGCATTCGTGATCCTTATTTTCGTGCCTATGGGGCGGGTCTCAGACTCGCCCCTACGGAAATCCAGCACAAAACAAGGCTGGAAATGAAGATTGCCACTTTTTGAGAATGCACCCGTCTAGGGTCTAGACTCTCCAGTCCTGCCGCATTCTCATTACAATGCCAGCCTTGCATATATTCCGTCGGCTTCTCCCCGCCTTTCTGCTCTATGCGCTGCTCGGCCTCGTGCTGGCCGTCGCTTTCTACGGGGTGCGCTTCGATGATCCCTACATCACCTATCGCTACGCCGAAAATTTCGCGGCCGGGCGCGGCTTTGGGTTCAACCCCGGCGAACCCACGCTGATCACCACGGCGCCGCTGTATGCCCTATTGCTCGGCGCTTTGCGCAGGGTGGGGCTGGCGGTGCCGCTCACCAGCTATCTCATCGGCACGGGCTCGCTGGTGGCCGGCGCAACCCTGCTGCACCGGTTGCTATTACGCGCCGGACACGCCCAGGCGGGTTTCTTCGCCGGCCTGTGCTACATCCTGTTTCCACTCATGTGGCTGACCGTCGGCTTCGAAGCGCCGCTGTTCATCGCCATCTCCGTGGGCGCGTTTGTGTGCGTGCAGGCGCATCGGCTCACATGGGCCGGTCTGTTGTGCGGCATTGCTCTGGGCTTGCGCGGCGACGGCGTCATCGTGCTGGGTATGTGTGCGCTATTGGTCATCCTCGTCACACAACCTGAATGGCAACTGCCAGACAAGCGCATCAGCCCGCTCGCGCTCATCGTCTCATTTCTCACTTTTTTGATTCCGGCACTGGCCCTCTACGCGCCGCTTGCCGCCTGGCTGTTTGGGCAATTCGGCTCGTTCATCCCCAGCACGCTGCAAACCAAATCCGCCCAGGCGGTGTCTGGCCTCACCGGTTTCTACCCCAACACAAGCTTCCCCGAGGGCGCACTGCTGCTGATGCAGGCCTATGCCGGCCAGGGTGGCCTGTTCATCATCGCTATCGTCGTCATGCTGCTTGGCATCGCCGCCGTGATCAAAATCGCACAACCAAAGCCCACCACCGCGGTTTGGCTCATGGCTGCGCCCATCGTGTGGCTGCTGGCTCACTTCGCCGGCTACACCCTCATCGGCGTCGCCCCCTACGTGTGGTACTACGCGCCCATGGTGCCGGGAGTGTGCGTGCTGATGGGGCTTGGGCTGGTGTGGTTGTTCGAGCGATTGCAACTTGCCTCGCCCAATCCAGCCCAACAACGGGCAGCCCAAGTGTTCAAGCTCATTCTGCCGGCCGCCGTCATTGCCGCATGGCTCATTGGGAATGTGTTGGCCGTGCGCATCGTTCACGGCGCACAGCCACCCGATCCATCGCAAATCGCCTCCAAGGTGCTGCCCGAAACCAAGGTCGAGATTTATCAGCAGGTCGGCCAATGGCTCAACGCCAATACGCCGCCGACGGCCACCGTTGGCGTCACCGAGCTGGGCGTGATGAGCTACTATGCCGACCGGCCCATGGTGGACTTTCTGGGCCTCGTGCAACCTGAACACATGGCCGATATTCGGCATGGTGATTTTGTAGCCGGCCTGATGCGTCAGCAGCCCGACTACCTGGCCCTCACCCACATCAACGCGCTCTACGATGCCGACCCGCAAAAAGAGGCGTGGTTTACCCAGCTCTACACCCCAGTGGCTCGGTTTGAAGATGCGCGTTTCTGGGGTTCGCCGATGACGGTGTGGAAGCGCACCCGTCAGCCGCTCACGGCCACCATCACACTCAACCCAACCAGCCCATCACAGGTGTTGAGCGATGGCTGGGCCGTCACTGGCATCAGGGTCAACACCCGCACCGTGATCCCAAACACGCCCATGCTGATCCAGGTTCAACTGCAAGCCGGCGCGTCCATCGGCAACCGAACCTTGCGTGTGCAAGCGGAGTGGGCCGAGGGTGGCGATGGATTGCCTGTCGTCAGTCGGCTCATTTTTACCGATCGCTGGCGCGCAGGCGAACAGGCCTGGGTCAGTCTGCCGCTCGTTGCGCCGGCCAACCCCGCATCCGGCGCCTACATCATCGCGGCTCAATGGCTGGAAGGCGGTGACAGTGCACGCGCCGGCTTCATCAAAGTGCCACTGACTCGAACAATTGAGGCACCGCCGAACGCTCAGATGGCACCGCTCAGTGAAGGCGTGGCTGTGGTGCATGTGGGTTCATTCAGTGCCACGCCAGTGTGCAACAACACAGCCGTGGAAGTGCCGGTGCTGTGGCGCGGCGGCAATCCCCTCACGGTCGATTACACCGTGTTTGTGCAGTTGCGCGCGTCTGGCGCTGTCTCGTCTACCGTCTCTGGCGATGCGCCGCCACGCAATACAGGCTTGAGCTATCCCACCTCCATCTGGTCGACATCA
>JBBQST010000520.1:0-2470 GCA_038213625.1 Thermoflexales bacterium | reverse complement strand
CGGGGCCAGCGCATGAGCAATGACACGGTCAAGCCGTTCTATGTGGCATTTGCCGCCAAGCCATGCCGCCCCTATACTCCAACTTCGAGTCACGTGTTGGAATTCATTGTGCAAAACGGGCCGCGATCCTGCCTGTTGCGCGTATAGTGGATTCGGCGCTTAAGCCACGTAAACCATGAACATATTGACATGACCATGGTGCATGGTATTGGATGGTAAGGACGATGATCGAAGTAAAGATAGAAGCCATTCGCGTAAATCTGATCGGCTCACACAGAGTGATTATTCTGAAAGAGCTGGACAACGAGCGTTATTTGCCGATCTGGATCGGCCAGGCTGAGGCCGACTCGATCACCATCCAACTGACCGAGACCCGGGTTGCTCGTCCCCTCACGCACGATCTCATCATCGCGATGATTCAAAAGATCGGCGCAAAAGTAAGCCACATCGTCATCAACGATCTGCAAAATGACACGTTTTATGCCAACCTGGTCTTGAAGTCGGCCGATGGGTCCAAGGACATTGTCATCGACTCGCGGCCCAGCGACGCGATTGCGATTGCCGTGCGAGCCAAGTGCTCGATCTTCATCGAAGACACCATCATGGTTGAGCATGGCCAGATCCCGGAGGAAGAACAAGGCACGGCCTCGGCGGTGGCCGATGAAGACCTCGGCGCCTTCAAAGACTTCCTCGGCTCACTCGATCTGGACGATCTTGAGAAGAAATAGTGTTGTGTAATTGACATTATTGGGAATAACAAAACGCGTTGTCGTAGGGGCGGGGTTGTCGCCAGCAACTAGCGACAACCCCGCCCCTTCGCATGTCAATTCAGATCACGAATGCACCGATATTTCTGATCGCCATCAGTCCAAAGTCAACTCGGCGCTCCGCCCATGTGATGAACTTGATTCCCACATAGCAATTACATAGCAGCCCAGCAGTTTGCCGCATCCGTCGGCCCCTACCATCGGCGCATGGCCCGGCTGACGCGTGTTGCACCCTTTGTTCTCATCGCCCTTGCACTTAGCTGCGGCATCTGGCTCGCCACCGTGTTTGTGCTGCCACTGTGGCTGATCGCGGCTACATCAATCCTCACCTTCGCCTTCCTGATCATTTGCGCGCGCGCCGACTCCTCTCAATTCACCTGGGTCTGGGCGCTGGCATTGGCTTTGGTAATGGGCGCGGGCCGGCATACCCTGGCCCAACCCGATCTGGCTCACGAGCCGCTGCTGCCCTATCACGGCAACTTTGTCACCCTGGAAGGGCTGGTGGCCGACGAACCTGATGTGCGTGCCACGGCCGTTTATTTGCGCATTCAGCCGCACCGGCTCATCGTCAACGGCGCCGTCATTGCCATCGATCCCAACAACCCGGCTGATCCAGGCTCAATCGTGTTGCGCGCATTGCAAACGCCGTCGCGCGTGTTGGTGAAGGCGGGCAAAGACATTCCCTGGCAATACGGCGATGTGATCCGGGCATATGGCGCGGTGGATGCGCCGCCGCAATTTAGCGACTTCGACTATCGCGAATATCTGGCTCGCAAAGGCGTGCTCACCTGGATGGCCAAACCAGAGCGCGTGGAGCGATTAGAAACCGGGCAGGGCCATCCGTTTTGGGCCGCGCTCTATCGGGTTAAAGATGCCGTTCGGCAATCCAGCCTGCGCATCATGCCCGCGCCAGAGTCGGCCTTCCTCAACGGCATCCTCATTGGCGACGACAACGAAATTCCGCCCGATATTCAAGATGCCTTCCGGCGCACCGGCACCTCGCATGTGGTCGCGATTTCGGGCTTCAACGTCAGCATCGTCATCGCGCTGATCGTGCCGATTTTGGGCCGCATTTTCAACAAACGCCGCGCCGCGTGGGTGGCCATCCCCGCCATCATCGGCTACATGCTGCTGGTGGGCGCGTCGGCGTCCGTTGTGCGCGCATCCGTCATGGCGCTGATAGGGTTGGTGGGCCAGATTCTGTGGCGGCGCGGCTTTACGCTGAATACGTTGTGCGCGGCGGCCGCGCTCATGTTGCTGCTCGATTCCAACACGCTGTTCGATGGTGGGTTTCAACTGAGCTTCATGGCCACGCTGGGTCTGGTGCTGTATCTGGACCGCATCGAAGACCGCACGCGCAGCCTGCTGGCCACCCGGCTCGACAAGACCTGGACCCAACGTCTGGCAGGAATTCTGGGCGATGTTTTGCTCGGCACACTGGCCGCCCAAATCACCACGTTGCCGCTGTTGCTGGCTAACTTCAAGCAGCTCTCGCTCATCTCGCCGTTGACGAACATGCTTATTTTGCCGTTCCAACCCATGGCCATGATCGTGGGAGGTCTGGCCTCACTCACCGGCATCGCCTCGCACGTGGCTGGCACGCTGGTAGGTTGGTTGGCATATGTGCCGTTAACGATTACGCTGCGCGTGGTGGCCTGGATGAGCACGATTCCGTGGGCCAGCGTGCCAGTCTATTCATTCGG
>JBBQST010000519.1:0-2473 GCA_038213625.1 Thermoflexales bacterium | reverse complement strand
TGATCCGAGGGAAATAAAGTCTCATCGTGCGGCGCGTGGGCTGTAAACGATAGGTGGCAGTCTTCGACCTGCACCTGATCGTTCACAAAAATATAGTCGAGGGTGCCGCGCCACGGCCCAGGCTTCAGGGTGGTGGCCAGGCCCAGTACATTCATCACCGTCTCGCGCCACGGTTGGGTGCTCCACTGCAGCGGGGTGGGGCAGGTCCAGTGCGGCTCGCGCCCGTGCACGGCGGCATAGGCCGACTGGAAGTGTTGGCGCATGGCCGCGATGGCGCGCGATTCGGGCGTGCCGTTGAAATCGCCGCACACCACGATGCCGGTTTCGGCCGCACAGTCGCGGTCAGCCGCACGGTCGCGTTCGGCCGTGCCATCGCTGTGCGCGTCGATCCACTTTTTCAACAATTGAATTTGTTTCAAGCGCTGGTCGCTGTCGCCAGGGTGCCAGAAGAAATGGCCGTTGACGAAGATGAAGGGTTTGCCGTTGACCTGCACCCGCACCAGCTGCGCTACTCGGTTCTGCGAGGCCAGATCGTGCCAGTGGGCCGAGTCCACCGGCAGCCGGCTCAGCGTGGCGATGCCCTCCAACTGGCTGTGCTTCTTGCCGGTCTTGGGCGTGATGTGAAGCGAATACTGGCCGTGCTCGCTGCTGCTCAATTCGCCGGCCAGCCACTCGGCATTCTTCACTGGCAGCATCACTTCCTGCAACGCAATCAGGTGGGGCCGGTGGTGCTTGAAGCCCTCGACGATCATGTGCTTGCGCTCGTCCCACCGGCGCGCATCGTTCAAGATATTCAGCGTGGCGACGGTGATGGTGTGTGCTTGTTTCACCTGCGACACATCCTGCAATTCAGTTTTATTCAATCTCTCACTCACTTCCTCAAATCTCGAAATATGGCTATGGAATGGAGGCTTCAGTCGACTCCCCGTGCCCGTCTGTGGGCCGGAGTCGGCTGAAGCCTCCATTCCAAGAATTACCCCAACTGCCTAAGCGCCTGCATGATCTTCTGTTCCAAATCCAGCGGCTCGCCCTTGGGCAACGCCGCCAGCGCGCCTTGCGCCTCGGCGATGCTGTAGCCCAATGACGTGAGCGCGCTGATCACCTCGGCGTCCACGGCGCTCAAGGCGTTCATGGCCATGGCCGGCGCCAGGTCTAATCCACCGAGTTTGCTCTTGAGGGTGAAGATCACTTTCTCGGCCGTCTTCTTGCCGATGCCCGGCACTCGCGCAATCACCTCGGCCTGCTGGTTGACGATGGCCGCGCGCAACTGGTCCGGCTGGAGTTTGGACAGCACCGCCAGCGAGGTCTTCGCGCCGATGCCCTGCACGCTCAGCAGCATCAAAAACAATTCGACCTCTTCCTCAGTGGCAAAGCCAAATAGCGCCAGGTCGTCTTCCTTGACGATGAGATGGGTGTGCAGATCGGCGGTGTGGCCCAGGTCCAGCTTGTCCAACGCGGCCTGCGAGCAGCTCACCTTGAAGCCCACGCCGCCGACATCGACGATGACGGTCGGGCCTTTGATTGAAAGGACGGTGCCGCGGAGTCTTGAAATCATGGTTTGGGGGAAGTTTAGAAGTAATGAGTAGTCAGATGTCAGTAGTCAGAGTTCAGAAGTTGGCTGCTGGCTGTTAGCGGCTAGCAGCTAATCGCCAGCAGCTTCCCTCAACGCCACGGGTAGGTGCTTGAGGCCGCGCAGGATGAAGCCGGTGTATTCGGGTTGGTTGGTTTGGGTGAACTTGACTTGAATGTTGGGGAAGCGGCGCAGCAGGGCGTGAAAGGCAACTTGCATTTCCAGGCGGGCCAGCGGCGCGCCGAGGCAATAATGTGTGCCGAGGCCAAACGTGAGGTGCGGGTTGTCTTTGCGGCTTACATCCAACCTATTTGCACCTTCGAAGCGGCGCGGGTCGCGGTTGCCGCTGGCGTAGATCAGGCCCAGCTCCATGCCGCGCTTGAATTGGTGGCCTTTGTATTCGAAATCGTCCATCACGAATCGCTCGAACATCGGCAGCGGCGAGTCGTAGCGCAGCATCTCTTCGATGGCGGTTTTGAAGATCGGCGCAGTGTTCGTTTCATATTGCGCGGCCTCAACCAGCAAAGCCTTTTGCTCGGGGAAGTGGTGCAGGGCCAGCATGCCGGCGGTGGTGCCGTTCACGGTCGCCTCGTGGCCGGCGTTGAGCAACAAAATGCAGTTGCCGATCAGCTCATCCTCGCTGAACGCCTCGCCGTCCACTTCGGCCTGGGCCATGGCCGAGATCAAATCGTCAGTGGGGTGCTTGCGCCGCTCGTGCAGCATGTCGCGAATGTAGGTCGAGAACTCGACCACGGCTCGCTCGGCGGCATCGGCCTGTTCGTCGCTGTAGCCCAGCTCATAGCACTTCACAATCGCGCCGCTCCACGGCCGCAGGTGATGCCGGTCGGCCTCGGGAATGCCCAATAGCTCCGCGATCACAATCACCGGCAACGGCTCGGCAAA
>JBBQST010000518.1:0-2560 GCA_038213625.1 Thermoflexales bacterium | reverse complement strand
ACGGTGCTGGTGGAAGTGCCGAACCCCAACCACCCCTTCGGCGTGAAGGGCGTGGGCGAAGTGCCGATTGTGCCGCCGGCCGGCGCCCTGGCCAACGCCATCTACGACGCCATCGGCGTGCGCATGACCGTGCTGCCGATGAACCCCGGCAATGTGCTGAAGGCGATGGGAACCATCTAGGAAAGGAAAAAGGCAGAAGGCAAAAGGAAGAAATCGGAATTTGAGTGAGTTGCTGATTTCCCCACTTTTGCCTTCTGCTTTTTGCCTTTTTCCTTTCTTAAGAAGTGGCTATCGTTTGGATTCCCTCTCTGTTACGTTCGTTGACGGGCGGCTTGTCTGAGGTGCGCGCTTCGGGGGCGACGGTGCGCGAGGTGATTGAGGCGCTGGAGCAGACCCATCCGGGTCTGAAGGCTCGGCTAGTGGGTGAGGATGGGCGGTTGAAGCCGAATCTGGCACTGGTGGTGGACGGCGTGAACAGCAAACAAGGCTTGCGGCACCCCGTAGATGAGAACACCGAGGTGCATTTTGTGCCGGCCATGAGTGGTGGCCGCGCTAGCATGCCGGTGACAGTTCCGTCATCCTGATACTGAGCTTAGCCTCATAAACTGCGCAACTTTAGGTCTAGTTTGTCGTTATAGTGTGTAATAGCAATGACGACACAGACGCCCAATACAACGAGCACACCTCAACCGGATAAGCCACCTTTGCAAGATGCGACAGCTGCGCCAGCACTGGAGCCGTTCACCACCACGGCGCTGCCAAAGGTGCCCAGCCGCATCGACCCCAAAGTCCGTACGGCCATCACCATCCTACTGGCGGTGCTGATCAGCCTGGCCATCATTGCACTAACGATCTATTTTCAGCGGGAGCTGCGTGAGTTGGGTAACGCCGGTCTGGTTGGCCTGTTTATCATCGGCGTGATTTCCAACGCCACGGTCATTGTGCCGGCTCCGGTGTCCATCGCGGTTAGCTGCGCCGCAGCGCCTATTTATGGGCCACTGGCGGTTGGCATCGCATCGGGATTGGGCTCGGCCCTGGGCGAAATTACTGGCTACTGGGTGGGCCGCAGCGGCAATTCCATCATCCCCAAAGGCGATTTATACCGGCGATTGCGCATCTTCATGCGCCGGCGCGGCCTGCTGACCATCTTTCTACTCTCGGCCGTCCCCAACCCTGTTTTTGATGTAGGTGGCATGATCGCTGGCGCGCTGAAGATGCCGTTGTGGCGTTTCCTGGCCGCCTGTGCCGTGGGCAAGGTGCTGCGCTTCATCATCACGGCCTCGATTTGTCTGGGCGGATTGCCGTGGCTGCAACATCTTTTTCTGCGTTGAGTGCCGCGAGTGAATAAATGAGCACGTTATTGACGATTTGCATCGTTATAATCGGCCCGCCCTATGCCCACTTATCGCGTTGAAGTTTGGCCCGCCCGCACACCCGACGACACCACCCACGAATTACGTTCTCGTGATCCCATTGCCACAGGACGTCTGTACTTCCTGCGCGGCAAAGACCTGGATCAACCCAGCGTCGACCGCCTCTGCCGTGAATTGCTGGCCGATCCGGTGACAGAAGAATTTACCATTGACCATTTACCATTGACAATTGAATCGCAGTCTCGCGCTGCAATGGTCAATGCGATTGAGGTGACGCTGCTGCCTGGCGTGACCGATTCGGTGGCCGAGAACCTGGTGCGCGCGGCCCATTTGCTCATTCCCGACACGCTGGAGCAAGCGGCCACCGGCGCACGCTATTTGCTCGACGGCGCATTGAGCAAAGCCGAACTGCATCAGTTGGCGTTGGATCGCTTTGCCAATCCGGTGATTCAGCGTTTCACGGTGAACGTGCCGATTGAGCCGCCGTTGCTCGACGCGGCCCAACTGGCGGCGGTGCCCACCGGCCAAGTCGAAATCATCCCCCTCAAAGATGCCGATGATGCGGCCCTGCTCGCCATCAGCAAAACCCGCCGGCTGGCCCTGGACCTGGCCGAGATGCAGGCTATTCGCGCCTATTACCAGCACGAAGATCGCGAGCCGACCGACGTTGAGCTGGAGATGCTGGCCCAGACCTGGAGCGAGCACTGCGTGCACAAGACGTTTAAGGCGCTGATCGAGATTGAGCAAGGAGCGAGGAGCGAGGAGCTGGGAACCAGCCACCAGCCGCCAGCCACCAGCCGCCAGATCAACGGCCTCCTCAAAACCTATATTCGCGCCGCCACTGAGAAGGTGAACAAGCCGTGGGTGCGCAGCGCGTTTGTGGACAACGCCGGCATCATCGAATTTGATGACCAGTGGGATCTGGCCTTCAAGGTCGAGACGCACAACCACCCCAGCGCACTGGAGCCGTTTGGCGGCGCGAACACCGGCGTGGGCGGCGTCATTCGCGATGTGCTGGGTGTGAGCGCGCGGCCGATTGCGAACACGGATGTGCTGTGTTTTGGGCCGCTTGAAGAGGCAGAGACGGGAGACGGGAGACGGAGGACGGATTTAGGTTATTCCCCGATCCCCTCACCCCGCGCCCCGAACCAGCCCCCCCGCGTGTTTGCCCCCCAAACCGAGCACGA
>JBBQST010000517.1:0-2565 GCA_038213625.1 Thermoflexales bacterium | reverse complement strand
TATGAAGACATGCCATAGGCGATGCCGTAGTTGATTTTCTTGGCGTAGCCGCGCTGATCCGTCGTCACCGCGTCTATCGGAACGCCGGAGATGGTGGCGGCCGGGGAGGCGTGAATGTCCTCGTCGCGGGCGAAGGCGGCTTTGAGGCCGGCGTCGTCGGCCAGATGAGCCAGCACGCGCAGCTCGATCTGCGAGTAGTCGGCGCTGAGCACCTGCGCGCCTTCGCGGGCAATAAACGCCTGGCGCACCCGCCGGCCCACCTCGGTGGTAATCGGCACGTTTTGCAGGTTGGGGTTCGAGGAGCTGAGCCGGCCGGTGATCACCACGGCCTGGTTAAAGTGCGTGTGCACGCGGCCGGTGGCGGGGTTCACCAGCACCGGCAATGCGTCGATGTAGGTGCCGAGCAGCTTGGACAACTCGCGGTGCTCGACCACCAGCGGCACAATCGGGTGCGCGTCCTTGAGCTGGGCGAGCCGATGCGCGCGCGTTGAGGGCATGCGGTTGTCGGCCGGATGGGCCTGCACATCGGCAAAATTGAGGTGCAAGCCCAGCATTTGATACAGCACGCCGCTGAGCTGTTGGGGCGAGCCGATGTTGAAGCGCCGGCCGGCATAACCATGAATCTGGTTTTCGATTACTTGCAAGCGCTGGTGCAACTCGTCGGAGAGCGTGCTCAGATACGGCAGATCGATGGCAACGCCGGCCAGCTCCATATCGACCAATACGGGCAGTAACGGAAATTCAATTTCATCGAGCAGCCGGCGCAGGCCCAGGGTGTCCACTTGTGAGCGTGACAATGCAGCCAGCCGCCAGGTCGCATCGGCATCAGCCGCCGCGTAAGGCGCGGCCTGCGCCAGCGGCACATCGCGCATGGAGAGCTGGGCGTGCTTTTGCGCACCCCGCCCACTCGGGCCGATCAATTCGGCAATTTCGGTCATGTCCCAGCCGAAGTGGCGCTTGGCCAGGGCCTTGAGGCCGAGGCCGCCGCGCAGGAACGGGTCGATGGCGAACTGGGCGATCAGGGTGTCGAAGATGGGCCGCGTGTTGTGGGTGATGGCAAGGCCGTGGCGCTGCAGCACGCCCAAATCGAACTTGGCGTTGTGCGCGGCCAGTTGTGCACGGGTGGAATTGAGCGCGTGCCGGAGTGCCGCGTGCTGGGGCGAATTCAGATGCAACGACCAATGCTCGCTGCCGTCCAGATCGACTGGCACATACCAGCCGTGGCCCTCGCGGGTGCAAAAAGACAGCCCGACCAACTCGCAGCGGGTCATGTCCACGCCGGTGGTCTCGGTGTCGAAGGCAATATGGTCAGCCCTTTCAATCTCGGCCAGCAGTTGGGCAAAGTCGGCATCCGAGGCGGCCAGGCGCGTGAGGGTCGGCGCACCCTGGGGCATGGCCTCGCCGAAATCGCTGGGGTTAAACAGGCCGAGTTGCAAGCCGAAGTTGCTCATGACCATGCGGAGAAAACACTAAGGATAACTTCGGCAGCATACCGCATCTACCGGACAGAATTGGCCCTAATTGCCGCGGCTACCAGGCGCATGACTTAACATTCTTGGGACCTCTTGCGAATTGCAAAATAACATCGCAATCGCGGCGTTATTTTGCGCGAGGTCTTACAAGAGCGGACAGAAATTACACGCAAATGTCAGACGGCGGAGAGTTGCGTAATCCTCCTCGCCCGGCTATCTTTCTGGGCATGAGCACACCTGCCCCAGCGGCACTCTCTACCGACCTTAACACTGATTTCAACACTGTAGATTTTGGCGCCATGACCGCCGATGAGCAACGCGCCTTTTTTGGCGAACACGGCTTTCTGGTCGTGCCCGGCGCCATCCCCCCTGCCCCGCTCGCCACGATTCACGACGATATTGCACGGCTGAACTGGCGTGAACGTGAGGATCATTTTTGGTCATCAGAAGTGGCTGCCCAGCTGGTCGAAAACCCAGCCGTCACCGCAGTCGTGCGCGCCTGCTATGGCCCCGATATTCGTTTCTTCAAGGGCGTGTATGTCTCGCGGCCACCTGCACCGCGCGAGGCCAATAAGCCCACCCGACAGGGCTTGCACCTCGATTACGGCACGGCTGAAAATTCAGCAGACGTGCGCAACCTCTCACCCTCGTGGGTCAATGTCGGTTTCTATCTCACCAACCTTACGCCCGACCATGGGCCGCTATGGGTGGTGCCGGGCAGCAATCGCCGCTACGATCTTGCGCCGGGAAAGTCGGTGGAATCGTTGAGTGGCTCTGCTCAAATGGTGCTGGCCAAAGCCGGCGACGCCGTGTTGTTTCATTGCTTCACCGCCCATGCCGGCGGCTACAACTTTTCAGACAGCCCGCGCAATGCCCTGTTTTTCTCGTATCGTCCCAAGTGGGCGCAACTCCCCACCCAGAACGAAGTGTGGCCCGATGCCGTTCTGGCTGCCGCCCCACCGGAGCGCCGGCGTCTGTTGACCGGCGACGTTTGATGGGTGAAAATCCGAATTGCTAACTCATATAGGAAGGCACAAATGGATCCCTCTTGTCTGCAATATCAATTGACCGATGACGAGCGGCGCGAGTTCAA
>JBBQST010000516.1:0-2568 GCA_038213625.1 Thermoflexales bacterium | reverse complement strand
GGCGAATAGTGCGCCGGCAATTTGGGCCACCAGATAGGCCGGCACATGCTTCCACGAGAAGCGCCGGGCCGTTGCAAATGCGAGTGTGACGGCGGGGTTGAAGTGGGCGGCTGACACGGGGCCGAGGGCATAGATCATGATAGCGACCATGAGGCCGGATGCGAACGCCTGGCCCAGCAGCGTGACTGCACCATTGCTCATCGCATCAGTAATGCCAGCGCTGCCAGCGGCAAACACGATGCCGAAGGTGCCGATGAACTCGGCCAGATAACGTTGCCATGGCCGGCGTTTTCGATCAAGCGTCGGCTGCAAATGGCTCCTTATTGGCAATGAATGCCTTGAACCGTTCAATCAAGCCATCGCGCACATCGCGGAAGGCCTGGGCTTTGGCTTCGTCACCTTCAGCGGCGGCCGGGTCTGGAAAGCTCCAGTGAATGCGGTTGTATTTGCCGGGCAGGAAGGGGCAATTCTCGGCGGCGCTGTCGCACACCGTAATCACGGCATCGAACGGCTGCCCCAAAAATTGCTCGTAGGTTTTGGAGTGTTGCGCGCGGATGTCGACGCCGATCTCGTTCATGGCCGCGATGGCGAATGGATTGACGAGAGTGGCGTAGGTGCCGGCGCTGAACACCTCATAGCGGTCGCCGGCCAGCCCGCGCAAGAGGCCCTCGGCCATCTGGCTGCGGGCGCTGTTGGCCGTGCACAGAATCAGGATGCGTGGTTTCATGGTTAAAAGCAGATCAAATCAATGCTGGTTGATATATTGAGGCAAATAAAAAGCAGCTAGCAAGCTGCTTTGCTCTGGCTGATGCAGGCTGGATTAAAGAGCGCACACAGGGCTGGATACACGTTCGCCAACTCGGCCGTGTTCACCGAGTAATACATCCAGCGGCTATCGCGGCGCGCTTGGATAAGCTTGGCTTCGCGCAGGACACGCAGGTGGTGCGAGACCAGATTTTGAGCGAGATTCACCTCGCGCTCGATGTCGCACACACAGCGTTCACCCTGGGCCAGCAACGCAAAGATTTTGAGCCGGTTGTAGTCGCTTAGCAGTTTGAGTAGAGGATGCGCCAGCTCGGCCAGATCGCCTTCGACAGGCCGACAACTGGCCGCGTCGGTTGCTAACAGCGGAATATCGGCAATTGAGATCGTCGTCATATCAATCGCCGTTGATGTTATCGGGCGACTGTTAAATCTTTGTGATCTCGTTTGTCACACACAGCGATTTACTTCAACACGGCCTCAATCTGTTGAACCAACTCGTCGCGCGTCTTCAGGCCAAGCTCTCGCCAGACCTGGGTGCCATCGGCGCGAAAGAGGATGTAGCCGGGGTGGCCGGTCATGCGATAGTGCTCGAACGCGGCCCTGCCATCGCCGCTGGCATCGAGCTTCAGCACATGCAGTCTGTCGGTGTAATCTCGGGTGATCCCATCCACGATGGGATTCATTTGTGCTCACGGCCCTCAGTTAGGGGTATAGAAATACAGCAGCGTCGGCCGGTCCGTCGCCAGCGTGACCGGGCTGGCACTCGCCGCGCTGCACGCGCTCAGGGTCAGCAGCAGGCCCGTCAACAGAAATTGCCTTCGCTTCATCATGCCTCTCGTTGTCCAACACAGGTTTTCACGACCAGCCCATCAGCGGGTTGCGCCGCGCCGTTTGAGCCAGCCGCGCAGCACGTGGTCGATCGACCATCGCCCGGAACCCAGGAGAGTAAAGCACACAAAGACCCAGAACAACAATTGCGGCAGATTCAGGTTGACTAGCGGCAGCTCGCGGTAGTAGGGGAAGGCAGCCACGGCCATGTTGATAGCCAGCAGCAAAGCCATCGGCCGCGTGCCCAACCCCAGCGCAAACAAGACCGCGCCAATGATCTCGACCGAGGCCGAGACCCAGGCAAAGAAGATGGGGAAGGGCACACCCAGGTTGATGAGAATGTCGAGAAACGGCTGATCCAGTTCCAGCTGCCGAATCCGCACCTTGGCCCGGCCCGATGTCAACATCAGCGACAGGCCGGTGTAAAAACGCAAGAGGAATAAGCCGGCTTCCACCGGCCACGCTTGAGGAGCAAGGCCACTCACAAACCACTGAAACCCACGCATTCCTAATTTTTGCACAGTTGAGATCGGTGTCATTGCCGATATGGTAAGGGATGATTTCGCTGAATCCGGCCAGTCGCAGACATGATACAGGCACACCGCCGAACCCATGATGGATTCGGCGGTGTGCCTGTCTCGTGAGTGATTCGCATTTAGCGCTGCAACGTTGGCATGTAAAGCTTCAAGCTCCCTGGTGGGTTGGGGTTGCCGTTGTTGTTGCTGAAGTTCACCGGGTTATACGCGTTGTTGTTGATGCTGAGGCTGACCGGCACCACCACCACTTGGGCTGGCGTGCTGCTGGTGTTGGTCAGTGTGATCTGGCCGGTGTAGTCGCCATTCGCCAGGCCGGCCGGGTTGGCCGTCAACACCACATCGCTGCGGTCGGCGTTGCCACTGGCCGCCGATAGCGTCAGCCACGGCACATTGCTGGTAGCGCTCCACGCCATGCCGGTGCCAGCCACATTCACCACTT
>JBBQST010000515.1:0-2568 GCA_038213625.1 Thermoflexales bacterium | reverse complement strand
GGCCAGGGTCAGGGCCAGGCTGATGGCATACATGCGGCCCCAACGGCTGTGATAGACCGTCAGAGGATGGATGGCCATGAGTGCCATTGCGACCAGTGCGAGGACGGTTTGGGCGGGGTTGCGCGCGAATCGCAAGACCTGGGCGAATGCGGCCATGAGCGCGACGGCCAACATACCAAAGAGGACGCTGGTGTAGCGGATGCCGAATTCAGAGTCGCCAAACAGGCCGATGCCGATGTGCTGGATGAAATAGCTGCCGACGGGATGCGGCTCCTGCAATTGATACGTAATGTCAACGATCTCGCTGAACGACCGTGACATCAGCGCATAGCTAAACGCTTCATCGCCACCAATTTCGATGTGGTTGAGATTGACCACCCGTAAGCCGAAGGCAATCAACAGAATGGCAAGCGCGGCGATGGTGCTGGCGCGGTGGCTCCACAGGGATGGGCGTCGCTGATTCATGGTGTGGGTCTACTCCAGAGGGCCGATGGGCAATTCAATCGCATCGCGGCCATCCTGAGTGTAGATGCGTGGGGCATTGGGCAATGCTGCATCGTACAGGCCGATGCGAACCCTGTAGTCGCCGGGTTCGAGTTGCAGCGGCAGGGGCAGGCCGAAGCTGGTCACGCCGCCGGCCAACATTGCAGCCGTGAAGGGTGGATCGATTTGCGCCACTTGATTGAGCGAGCCGCCGATGTGCACCAGATGCACAAACACGCGCTCATTGGTCGTCAGGGTGGGCGGCTTCGATGGCTCGGCCGGCACCCACTTGAGATGCACCTCGATGAAGCGGCCCTTCACATCGGGAATGACGCGCGCGCCGGCCAACGTCACATGATTGCTGAAGGTGGTGCCGATGGGAGTGAGTTCGGCTTCGGGCAGACGCGAATAAATTTCAACAGTTTGGCCGAGGTCGGTGGTGGTGGCGTAGACCTTGTTGAAATACTGACTCAGGGCCGTTTGAGCCGTTGCCTGATTGTCAAAGCCTGTAGGATGCGGCTCGAACACCACCCGCCGCACATCGGCTTGCACAAAGCTTTGCAGGGTGTGCTGCGTCAGGCTCAAGTTATTGGCCAGCGCCGGCAGCAACACCCGTTGCGCCTCGGCCGGGTAGTAGAAGCTGAGGCCGGGGTCGGGGTAATTGATGGCGACGCGAAATTGGGCCGGCGGCAGGTTGCCATCGTATTGATGAAATGCCTGTGCCAGCGTGCGCCAGTAGGGTTTGGCCTCGGCCACCTGCTGGTAATAGGCGCGCAACGAGGGCAGTGTGCCGGCCCCGATCGCGATTGCGGCAACGATGCCGACGGCCTGCGAAACCCAGCGCCCGGCCACGCGAGGCCATTGCGGCGGCACAACAGCCACGGCGGCCAATCCCACAAAGCCAGGCAGACCGGCGATGAGATAGCGCTCCATGAAGATGGGCCGGCTGAGCGAGCCGAGCCAGGTGAGCAACGGCGGCAGGCACAGATATAAAAGTAGCAAGACCGCAGCGCCACGCGTGCGAGGCTGGCGGAGCAATCGCAGCGCACCCACCAGGGCCAACACGCCGGCCACCCAGGCCGCCACTGTCACCCACTCCGGCAACGTCTCGCCCACAAAAAAAACACTGAGCGCCTTGACCAGCATCTGGTCGAAGGCCGGCGAGGTGCCGTTGCCGACGTAGCCGGTGAGGGTGTTGCGCGCCACCCACAGCCACGGCGCGCACACCAGCGCCAGCAAGACTTGTGCGCCGATCCAACGCGGCAGCGTGGGCCGATATTGCTTTTGCAACAGGCCACGCCCCACGATGAATAAATTTTGCACCACGATGATGTAGGCGGCGTAGTAGTGCATGTTCATGGCCAGCCAGGTGACGGCGATATAGCTGGCGGTGAGGATGCGCGTTTGGGTTTTGCGGCTGGCGGCTGGCGGCTGGCTGATCAGCAAGGCCAGCAGCGTGCTGGCCAGGGTCAGGGCCAGGCTGATGGCGTACATGCGGCCCCAGCGGCTGTGCCAGATGGCTAATGGATTAAGCGCCATGAGCATGGCCGCGATGAGGGCGACGTTGATCACAGTGGACGTCTTCGGCTGAAGCAGCACGCGCATGAACGGCACCATGAGCGCCACGGCCAACACGCCAGCCATTACGCTGAGATAGCGCGCGCCGTATTCCTGGTGGCCAAACAATGCCAGCGCCAGTTTCTCGGCCACAAAGCTGCCGAGCGGATGCGGCTCCTTGTGCTCAATGAGATGCTGGATTTGCTGGGCAAAGGGATAGGTGGCAATCTCAGCACTGAAGGCCTCATCGCCGCTGACCTGCTCGCGTTCGAGTTGTGTTACCCGCAACGCAAATGCGCCAAGCAGAATCACCAGCAGCAGGAAAAACCTAGTCTGGTGCGTGCGGTTCATGCGGCGTTTGTGTTGGATGGACCAGGCGGCAGGCGGTGTCGAAGTAGTCACTGTCGATCTCAAAGCCCACGAAGTTTACGCCAAGCTTCTGGGCGGCCAGCGCGCTGTGGCCGATGCCGAGGAAGGGATCGAGCACCAGCCGTGTTCGTTCAATGCCATGGAGCCGGATGCACATCT
>JBBQST010000514.1:0-2637 GCA_038213625.1 Thermoflexales bacterium | reverse complement strand
GGTTCATTTTCGGACACCAATCAGCAATCTGCTATAAGCTGATTACGGGGCATTGTAAGCACGCCTGCGCCCCTGCGAAAGTAAAAAACCGGTCCTTTTGCGGTCATTCACAATCTGTCAATGCCACCATCGGCGAAATCGTGCCCGACTCACCCGATCACACATCATGGCCGGCGCTTCACACCCAGCACCCATTGCATGTAGGTGCCAAATTGCACGTCGCGGTAGGTTGTCTCCAACAGATCATGAGATTGACGGAGCTGCTCTCGCCACTGATCCAGCTCCTGTTGTAGTGCAGTCAGGTCGGCATCCAACCTCTGCAACTTCGGCAAGCTCCCCTTCTGCGCATCAAATAATCGGGCATCCAGTTCGCCAACCTCATCGGTGGCGCGGGTGCGTGCCTGGCGGGTGTCCTGGTCGTGCCGCTGGTTCAAGGTGCTCAAGAGTGCATCCAATTTGGACAGCCGGCCCACAAATTGGGCCTTCACAGCTTGCTCCTGTTTCTGCCGGGTTGCCTCCAGCTCGCGGCGTTGTTTCTCCAAATCACCGCGGCGGCGCTCAAACTGCTTGCGAATCTGCTCGGCCTCGCGGGATGCCAGCGCTTTGGGTGCCACCAGCCGCGCATGGGTCTCCAACGACTGCCGCCAGGCCAGCACCGCGGCGGTGCGCGCCGGCTGCATTCCGGACACCGCCCCTACCCGCGCGTCCACATCGCCCGCCGACACAATGCCGGCCACCACCAGCCGCATGCGCTGCACCCGGTCGAGCGTGGGAATATTTGCATCGATCACGCCAAACTTGAACAGGGCATTTTTTACAAACTGATCCTGTTGCTCGCGCAACCGGCGGGCCAGTTCGTCCTTTTCGGCCTGCCCCAACCCGCCCAACTCGCGTTGAAGCGCCGATAGTTTTGGACCAAGGGTCTGCTGCACCGAGCGGCGCGCATCGGCCTCTTGCTGACGCAAATGTTGTTGCTCTTTCAACAGGGGGGCCGTACGCGCCTGATGCGTTTCGGTTAGCGCCATGAGCCGGCGTTGTTCCTCGTCGTGCACTCTGGTGCGCCTGGCATCGACATCGGCCTCGCGTTTCTCGTGCTGGCTGGCGGCCTGCTCCCGCTTGCGGCGCAACCGTTTGGCCTGAGTTTCGAGCGCATGGACCTTGTTCTGTTGGGCCTCTACCTGCACTTCGACTTTGACCCGAGCCGGTACCACCGGGTCGCGCCAGAATTGCCACAGTTGAAAAAGCAGATTGACCGCCAGCACACCTGCCACCGCCAGCCCCATCGTCTGGATGGGCAACACTGCGGTTGCGGCAAATGCCATCAACACAGCCAGCGCACCGCCCGAGCCCAGCATGGCTGTGCGCGCCGGCAGCAAACTGTGCTGAAAGAACAGGGGGGCCAGAGTTATCGATGGCGAGGGAGAGGTAACAGACGCAGATTGTGCAGGGGCCGATTGTCTGGCCACAGGCGATGATTGGCGTTGCGGCGGGTTGATCGGCGCATGGTCAGCCACCCATTCGGGCTTCGGTACCGTGCCGTTTGTGGCAGCGGCGGGTGTCGTTGCCTGGTATGGGGCTCCAGAGGATTGCGGCACCGGCGTCTGACCAAGCACAGGCTTGGCCGCATCGGGACGCAGGTAGTCGCCGATCCATTGCACCAGGCTGGACGGCATCCATCGTGTTTGTGTGCCCAACGCAGGGACATCCGCAAGATCCATCGACAGCATCATCCGAAACGCGTATAGCGACGCTTGTAAACGATCACCGTGCAGCTGGGTCAGCGCTGCGATGAGCCTGGACCGGTCCGGGTGTTCAAAATCAGCCCGACGAAACAACAAAGTCTCATCGCCACCCGCAAAGCGCTGCCACAATTCCGGCTCCGCGCTCAACACCATCAGCGACAGATAGATCACCCAGGCCGAGAAGTTGTCGATGCTGGCATCAAAGTCGGCCGCCGAGCGGGTCGGGTGCTGGTAATGCCGATGACCCAGCTCCTGGCTGGTCTGACCGGCCAGTTGTGGCACGAACATGCCGTCGTAATCCACCAGCCGCAACTCGCCGTTGACGATGAGCACGTTGCCGTGCTGCAGATCGCCATGGGCAATGCCGGCCTTTTGCAGCACCCGCATCATCTCGGCCCACCGGTTGGCCAGTTGGGCCAGCGCAGCCGGTTGATCCAGATGCTTGCTGACGTAGGTGGCCAGTGATTCGCCCTGCACCCACGCCATTTTGAGAATGGGATAGGGTTGGCCGCGCACGTGAATGCCGTTGGACAAATACTCAAAGCTTACAAAGTAGGGCAAGCCAGTTTTGGCGAGATGCGCGCTGATGGCCTCGTAGCGCGCTTGCTGCCCCGGCACATTGCGCAGAAAACAGCGCACGGCCCAACTGTGGGTGCCACAATCCAATTTATAGACACTGGCAAACTGGCCGGTGATGGGGCGCGGCAACCCCAGCGCATCGAGCACCGGTGTGCCTGTGCGCAACTCCGCATCGGCAAAGGCCGATTGCGGATTTTGAATGGCCTCGTTGTAATCCTGTGGTGTGGGCCAGTTCATCTTTTCATGTGCCAAGTGGTGATGCGACGCCTGAGTCTGATCGTGCACGTGCCACGTGAGACGTGCACGTGCACGATCC
>JBBQST010000513.1:0-2651 GCA_038213625.1 Thermoflexales bacterium | reverse complement strand
GGCCGCCGCATAGCCACATCAACACACCGCCGTAAACGAAGTCCACATCCAACTCGGACACATTCAGCGGCACGATGCCGGCCGAGTGTAACACATCCAGCGCCACCTGCGCACCGACGGCGTGCGCGCGCGCGATGATCGAGGCCACATCCTGCACAAACGCGCTCTTAAACAGCACATGCGAGATGGCCACCAATGCGGTGTGTTCATCGATGGCACTGAGCAACTTGTCGAGGTCGATGGTGATGCCGTCGTCGGAGGCGACGCGCTCGATGTGAACGGCACTGCCCGCGTCGTGCAACCAATCGACCAGACCCTGATGCACATACAGCGTCGAGTGAAAGTCCATGTCGGTCATCACGATTTTGCTACGCGACCGTGCGCCACGCTGCGGGGTAAATTTGAAGGTCGAGAGGGCGATGGCGGCGGCGGTGGTGACGTTGGTGTGCATGGTCACGCTGCCGGGCGCGGCACCGATCACCTTGCCCACCTCGTCGCCAACAGAAATAGGCGAATCCCACCAGCCTTCGTTCCAGGCCCGCACGCCGCGCTTGGCCCACAGGTCGGCATACGCCTGCATCTCGGCCTGCACGCCGCGCGGCATGGCACCGAGCGAGTTGCTGACGAGGTAGGTGGTGTTTTCCAGGATTGGAAATTCGCTGCGCCAACGCAGCAGTGGGTCGGTCATGCGGCTAGTGTAGCGCGGATGAAGATTGGTCGGGGATTCGTGCACGTGTCACGTTTAACGTGTCGCGTCTGACGCGCACGTGCACGATCTGTTCGCGAAACGCAGCGACACAAAATCGCCATACACTCCGACCCATGCCGCAATTTATTAGTGAGCCGATTATTCCCGCGCCGGGTCAGGCCGATGTGTCGATGATGGCGATGGGTGAGCCGGGCCTGTTCACGAATTTCAGGTGGCGCGATACGGTGTATGAGGTGGCGCAGTTGGTGCGGCGCTGGAAGGGCTATGGCCCCGACGGCCACGTACACGTGCCTGGCAATGAGGTCTATCTCAAGCGGCACTGGGCCGAGATCATCACCACAACCGGCGAGCGCATGGTGATCTACTTCGAGCGGCAGGCTCGCCAGCAGTCGCGCAGCCGGCGTCTGCCTCAGGCGCGCTGGTGGCTATATACGCTGGAGCCGGCGAGCTAGGTGAGTCGCCAGAAGTTCTGCTAGCGGTCGGAGCGCTTTAAGCGCTCCGACCGCTAAATCACCCAATTTGCCACGTGACTCTCCCGTTGCTGGAGCTTGTATGCTGCGCCCAGAAAGCTTTCATGAACAGAGATGCATCTGAAAATAGGTTACTTTCCCCTGATCACCCAGGCCCACGCGGCCATTTTGCAGCGGGCCGAGGTAAATGGGTGTCGGCCGCTCGAATAGTATCGCGAGATCTACATCGTTGGCCCCGCCCAGGACCACGCCAACAGCACCACCGAAGTGCAGTGTGTGGTCGAGAAGAAGCGTTAGCGCGGCTGGATAGCGCGCTGTCAAATGTCAGACATTGGCATGTAGAGCTTTACCGGAGTGAGCTTCGTATGTGCCAATGTTTGACGGTCCAGCCGGCGCACGCGGTTGGCAGGTTCCACTCCTCGGCCGACAGCGACTGCAGCACTGCTTGCAGCTCAGCACTGAGCTTTGGAAATAATGCGACAGTGTCAATCGGCGCGCTGGGAATCAGGGTGGATGTAATCATATTCTTAGAATTACGACCGGCCCACGATCGGCGGCACAAACCGCAGTGCCGCTTCGCTATCGGGTTGTAGAAAATCAAAATCGCAGCCCTGGTCGGGTTGCAAGACGTGCTCGGCATACAGGCGTGGGTAGCCGCGCAGGTGCCTGGGTGCGGGCCGTTGCCACGCGGCGCGGCGCTGCGCCAGCGTATGCTCGTCCACATCCAGCGTGATCTTGCGCGCCGGCACATCCAACTCGATCCAATCGCCGTCCCTCCCCAGGGCCAGCGGCCCACCTATGGCCGCTTCGGGCGAGACATGCAGCAACACGGTGCCGTAGCTGGTGCCGCTCATGCGCGAGTCGCAGATGCGCACCAGATCTTGCACGCCTTGAAGCAACAATTTTTTGGGGATGGGAATGCTGCCCCATTCCGGCAGTCCCGGCACCCCCACGGCGCCGGCGTTGCGCAGCACCAGCACACTGTCGCTGGTCACCGGTAGATCGGGATCATCAATGCGCGCCAACATGTCCTGATAATCATCGAACACCACGGCGTGGCCGCGGTGCTGCAGCAATTTGGGCGTCGCGGTTCCCAGGCGCAACACACAGCCGTTGGGGGCGAGGTTGCCGCGCAGCACAGCCAGCCCGCCACTAGGTTGGAGCGCATGGGCGCGGTCGCGCACCACTTCACCCGCCACCTGAATGCGGCCGGCCAACACCGTGCCCCAGGTTTTGCCATTGCCCGTCAAACAGTTCAGGTTGAGTTGCCCCTGCAACTCGCGCATCAGGGTGATGAGGCCGCCGGCGGCGTCAAAATCGGCCATCAACTTGTCGCCGCTGGGTTGCACATTCAGCAGCAACGGCGTTTCCTGGGCCAGCACATCGAAGTCGTCCAGGGTCAGGTTCACCCGCAGCCGCCGCGCGATGGCGATGAGATGGATGATGGCGTTGGTGCTGCCGCCGATGGCCGC
>JBBQST010000512.1:0-2699 GCA_038213625.1 Thermoflexales bacterium | reverse complement strand
TCTTAACACCTTGTTCACATCTTGCCCTCCACCACTATCTTCCCATCACTTCCGTCGTCGGTCGTCTTCCGTCCGTCGTCTCCGTTTAAGATAAGCCATGCCCAAACGCGCTGCTGAGATTGCCCTGCTCAAAATTCACCTGAACGCGCAGTCCGAGCTGCCCATGTATCGGCAACTCTACGAAGGCATGCGCCGCAGCATTCTTGAGGGCGAGTTTGTGGCCGGCGCGCGTATGCCGGCCACGCGCAACTTTGCCAAGGATCTCGGCGTCAGCCGCAACACGGTCATGCAAGCCTTCGACCAGTTGTTTGCCGAGGGCTATCTGGAGGGCAAGGTCGGCAGCGGCACCTATGTCTCACACGCGCTACCCGATGATCTGTTGCGCGCCCGGCCGGTCGTCCAATCCATCACCATCGCAACCGAGTTCAAAGGCAGCCTGGGCAAAGGTCTCGATCACGAAGTGGTCAATCACGATGCGATCAACCGCGAGGTGAGCGACCGCGGCAAAGAGACGGCGTCGTTGCGGCTGTATGTCAGCGACGACAACAACAACGACTACTCCGTGCGGCCATTTGTCACAGGCTTGCCGGCGCTGGATGCATTCCCGATGGACACCTGGATTCGCGTGGCGGCGCGCTGCTGGCGCTATCTCAGCACCCGCGAGTTGGGCTATGCCAACCCGGCCGGCTACATGCCGCTGCGCAAAGCCATCGCCGCGCGCCTGCGCGACACGCGTGCCGTGCAGTGCGAGCCAGAGCAGGTCATCATCGTGTCCGGCACCCAGCAGGCCATCAACCTGTGCGCCCACATTCTGCTCAACCCCGGCGACTCAGTCTGGTTCGAGGACCCGTGCTACCTGGGCGCACGCGCCGCGCTCAGCAACAACGGCGCAAAACTGATTCCCGTGCCGGTGGATGATGAAGGCTTGAACGTGAGCGAGGCGATTGCGCGCGCGCCGAATGCGCGCATGGCCTTTGTCTCGCCGTCGTATCAGGTGCCCATGTGCGTGACCATGAGTTTGCCGCGCCGGCTGGCGCTGCTGGACTACGCGGCGCGACATGGCATGTGGGTGATCGAGGACGACTACGACAGCGAGTTTCGCTATGCCGGCCGGCCGCTGGCCTCGCTGCAAAGTCTCGACACGGCCCAGCGCGTCATCTACATCGGCACCTTTAGCAAGTCATTGTTGCCGGCGCTGCGGCTGGGTTATCTGGTGGTGCCGCCGGATTTGGTCGATGCGTTTACGGCCGCCCGCGCCATCGCCAACCGTCACGCCCACACCATGGAACAAGCCATCGTGGCCGAATTCATTGCCGAGGGCCACTTTGGCCAGCACCTGCGCCGCATGCGCACCCTGTATGCCGAGCGGCAGGCAGCATTGGTCACCGCGGCCGAGAAGGAATTCGACGGCCTCATCGACGTAAAGCCCGCCGATGCCGGCTTGAATCTAGTGGGTTGGTTGAGTAAAACCTTTGCCGCGCACGGCATTAGCGACACCCAGGTTGCACAGCACGCCGCAGCGAATGGGCTTAGCACGCCGGCCATCGCCACCTTCAGCCTGCAGCCGAATCAACGGCAGGGATTGTTGATGGGTTATGCCGCCCTCACGCCGCGCGAGATTCGCAAGGGTGCCAAAGAGTTGGGGCAGGCGGTGCGGCAGATGTTGCCGTAAAATTGTCAGAGCCATCGTAGGCTCGTGTTATTACGACGATTAAGAGACCCCCGACCCCTTTAGAGACTGTTTCTTAAACTCAACTCAATCAAAGTGTTACGCTTATTTTCATGTCTGCGCAGGGGCGGGTCTGTCGCTAGTGGCTGGCGCACTGCCTCTACAAGATAAAACCATGACCGGCATACTTCTTCTCGCCGTAGCCATTTTGCTCGTGCTGGCCGCTGTGCTGCGCGAGCCGTCGCTGCTGGTGCCGGGCTATGTCTTGCTGGGAGCGTGGTTGATTGGGCGCTGGTGGAGTCAACATGCGCTGGCGGCACTTCGCTTTGGCAGGCACTTCGTCCACAAGGCTTTCCTCAACGACAAGGTCACCATCGGCATCACCGTCACCAACACCAGCCGCCTGCCCATCACGTGGCTGCGGCTGCACGACAGCCTGCAGGTGGAGTTGGGGCCGCCCGCCTTCGACTACGCCATCAGCCTGCGACCCAAAGAGTCGCGCCGGTTCGAGTATGTGATTCAAGCCGGCCGGCGCGGCATCTATCCCATCGGCCCGCTGTCACTCACCTCCGGCGACATTCTGGGGCTGAGCGAGCCGCGCAAGGTGCAGGGCGAAGTGGACTGGCTGACGGTCTATCCACGGGTGGTGCCGTTGCCAGCGGCCCAGTTACCCTCGCGCACGCTACTCGGTGCGCTGCGGCATCATCAACCCATTTTCGAAGATCCATCCCGGCTGCGCGGCAAACGTGAGTATTCCTACGGCGATTCATTTAGACGTGTCGATTGGAAAGCCACGGCGTCCAGCGGCAGTATGCAGGTCAAGCTGTTCGAGCCGAGTGTGTCGCTGGATGTGATGCTGGCGTTGAACCTGAACCGCGGCGAATACGACCCCACCGCCTGGATCGACAGCACCGAACTGGCCATCGTGGTGGCGGCCTCGCTGGGCAACTGGCTGATCGAGCCCAAACAAAGTGTGGGCCTGTTGACCAACGGCCTCATCAGCAAATCGGCCACCCACGCCGGCTCACCC
>JBBQST010000511.1:0-2705 GCA_038213625.1 Thermoflexales bacterium | reverse complement strand
TGGCGAATCACCTGGCCGTGCTTACGGTCGATCCACCCGGCCATGGCGATTTTATGCAGGTGCCGGTGACGGTGGCAACGGCCCAGCACGCGGCCCAGGCAGCTTCGGACTGGCTGCATCGGCAACCGGGCGTCTCCATCGCCGGCGTCATCGGTATCAGCTTTGGCGGGAATCAGGCCACCTGGTTGACCGCGCACGACCCTCGGATAGCCGCGCTGGTGGTTATCGCTTCGCCGGTCAAACTCAGCATGGTCACCCGTCGCGTCATCACCGGCGAAGCCATTAACCTGCTGTGGCCCAACAATGTGCGCTTGTTACGGCACATGCCGTTCTCGGAAATCTGGACGGAATGGCGCGCGATCAAGGGGGCCTGGTATGGTGAGAGCCTGTATGACATGGTCGACACCTTTAAGATGCTCGACACCATTCGCAGCGTGGGCACGCGGCCCAAGCTATTTGTCCATGGCACACGAGATTGCGCAGTGCCGGCGCAGAATGCAACGTTGATGTTTGAGGCGGCCCTGCCCGAGCGTGAACTGTTGGTGGTGCCTCAGGCCACCCATTTAAGCGTTACGCTGCACGAGAAGCCTATGCAAACCGTATCCAACTGGATGCACGCTAAGTTGCATCGCGCCGAGGAATCTAGACCAATTCAACAAACCCCACTCACCGTTGAAGTGACTACCCATGAACGTGTTCCCTCTTAATGCGGCTCAAACGCCAGTCCGGGTTGGGCCAGTTGTGAAGGGCATTACCGCGTGGTTGTGTGTCGCGCTCCTCCTCGCAGGGTGTGCCAATTCGGCTCAGCCGCTGGGCGATGTCACGGTCGATCCAGTGGTCATCAGTCCTAACGCCGACGGCGCTGCCGACATCGCTCGCATCACCTATCGCGTTTCGACGCGGAGCGTGGTCGATGTCTACCTCACCGATACGACCGGCCAGCGCTTCGATCTGCGGCGGGGTGAGGTGCGGGTGCCGGGTGCAACCTATCACCTGCTGTTCAATGGCATTGCGGGTGGCCGTCTGCTGCCGAATGGCGATTACACCTGGCACATCGAGGCCGGCTCACAAATCATCACCGGGCCGTTGCGCATCGAGGATGCCGATATCACCATGCCGCGCATCAGCGAGATGAGCTTGAGCACGACCGTGTTCACGCCCAACCGCGATGCCATCGACGACCGCGTCTACATGAACCTGTTCACCACCAAGGCCGGCAAATTAAGTGTGTATGCCGAGGATGCCGACGGGGTGCGCTATGACGTGCTGCCGACTCAGGGCCAGCTCAAGATGGATGAAAACGGCTTCTTCGAGGCTGGCCGCTGGGAGTTTGACTATGATGGCGGCATTGATCTGGGGGCCGACCCACCGCCCGACGGCACCTACACCATGACGGCCGTGCTCGAAGATGCCATTGGTCAGAAGGACGTGGTGACGCGACCTTTCACCATCGCAGACAGTGGCCGGCCCATGGCCGAGATTGTGATCCAGCCCAACGGCAGCGGGGTGGAGTGGGAGGGCGTGTATCTGACGCCCAAGGTGACGTTGCCGCTGAGCGGGACGATTCACTTCACCATGACCGTGCGCAATGTGGGCAGCGTGCCCATTCGAACGGCCGGCCCATTTAACGATGCCAACACCAATGCCGATGACTGCTACAAGATGGATGAGAACCGCTACACCAAGGGTGCGATCGAAGAGCCGGGCGTGTGGCGCGTTGGCGTCGACTTCGAGACCAACACCGGCGGCGATCACCCCTGGCGCTGGGGCGTGGGCACACTGGCCGACCTGGATGTGGTCGAGCACAACGGCAGCCCGCTGTATTACCTGGCTTCTGGGCGACAGGCGGTGGTGCAGGGTTGTGTGCAATTCACCCGCATTCCGCCGCGGAATCCCTTCACCATCTGGGGCGCGCTCATTCAAGAGCAAGTCGAGATCGCGCCGATCAACAGTCGTGTCACGCCGATTCAAGTGGAGTTGATCGAGCCCTAGCAAGAATGTCAGACGTGTTGAAGGCGTCTGGCACTTGGATTGCCACCCATGCTCGCGGTCATCATCGTCTCGTGGAATGTGCGCGATCTGTTGCGCGATTGCCTGGCCTCGTTGCTGGCAGATACAACTCGTGATGCCATCGACACACGTGTGATTGTAGTGGACAGCGCCTCGGCCGATGACACGCCGGACATGCTGCGCGCCGAATTTCCCAGCGTCGAACTCATCGCCCTCAATGAAAATTTAGGCTACGTCAAAGGCAATAATCTGGCGTTGCAACAGGTGGGTGATGCCGAGTGTGTGTGGCTGCTCAATCCGGATACGCAGGTGCAACCCGGCGCGACAAAAGCATTGCTGGATTTCATGCGGACTCATCCCCGCTGCGGCATGTGTGGGCCAAAGCTTCAAAATGCCGATGGCAGCCTGCAACACGGCGCATTTGCCCTGCCTGGCTTGATGCAACTGGCCATCGATGTGGTGCCGCGCTTACAGGCACGGCTGCGAGACACCCATTGGGACGGCCGTTATTCGCCCGCAATCTATGCGCACCAGATGCCGTTCCAGATTGGTGCGCCACTGGGTGCGGCCCTGTTCGCTCGCGTTAGCGCCATCGCCGAGGTGGGCGTCCTGGACGAAGGTTTCGAGATGTATTGCGAGGAGTTGGATTGGGCCAGGCGCATGCACGATGCGGGTTGGGAGGTGTGGTGCGTGCC
>JBBQST010000510.1:0-2730 GCA_038213625.1 Thermoflexales bacterium | reverse complement strand
ATTAAAACATAGGCATAAATCATTTGCTATTTCTCCCTCTAAATTTGCTACAGGTCTTCAGATTTGCTTTTGGAATCGCGGCTGGAAGATCGTGCACGTGACACGTCAAACGTGCACGTGCACGATCCCGTCTGCCTAGCTTGCTATCTGAGCATCTATAGCATCTGCCTTCACGGCTTGTCGATATGGAAAAGAATTAATAAAGTGGCATTGTCCTGACGAAGACGATTTCGACACCCAACAGCAGGCACGAGCCGGCGATATGCAGATGCAACTAAATTGATGTCCGCGCTCACAGACACGCCTCGGGTGAGCGTGCCAAACCTATGCTGCACGGCCCTGTCTCTGGCAGTTTCCAGACCAGCATTGTGTTTCCCCGGTGCTCGCGCGTATCGGAGACCGTGGCCGCAAATCAGAGGAAAACAAAACATGAATGACTCACGCAACTACATGATGGCATTGCACGGCTTCCTCTCCGGCCTGATCATCGGCAGTCTGGTGGGCGCAGTTGGCATGCGATGGCTCACACCGCGGTCCGGCAAAAAGGCACAACAGATCATTCACCGCAATGCGGGCCGTGTTTGAGAAGAGCGCCTTAAGCCAACTGGGAGACGGCCAACTGGCGCAACATCGAGCTCTTCTTGGATTGATGCGCCGACATGCGTTCCAGCACGCCGCTCAAGAAACGCACCGTCTCGACGATGAAGGGGCCTTTGTTGAGCATCACGCACTCGGCCCGTTCACCCATGGCCGCATCGGATACCTCGGCCCGCGAGGGAGCCCCGCTCCTGGCCATGCTCTCCAGCACCTGGGTCGCCCAGATCACCGGGATGTGAGCGGCTTCGCACAGCCATAGGATTTCTTCCTGCACCTCGGCCAGGCGCTCAAACCCCATCTCGACCGCTAAATCTCCGCGCGCCACCATGACGCCGGCCGACGACAGCCGCAAACAGCTCAGCAACAGATGCGGTAGGTTATCGAATGCCTGTCGCGTTTCGATTTTGAGCACGATGCTCTTTTGCGTTGCATTCAGCCGATTCAGTTCCTGCTCAAGTTGGTGCACATCTTCCGGCGTCCGCACAAATGAAAGGCCGATGATGTCGGCGCGATCCGCCATGAACGCCAGGTCGATCAGGTCCTTGGGCGTGAGGGCCGACACCTGGATGGTGGTGTCGGGCAGATTGATGCCTTTTTCAGGGGCCAGTTTGGCCACCTTGCCGCCGGTAAAGGTGATCGAAACGGTGATGCGTTCGCCGTCGTTGGCAACCACATTGCCGCCGACCTTGCCATCATCGAACCAAATCGCCTCACCGGCCTGCACCGAAGCAAACACTTCCGGCAAGGTGCAGGGAATTTGAGCTGGCTGCGTGATGTGACCCAGATCATCCCGTTTGGCCGGCGAACCCAGTGAAGCATCTTTGGTCACGATCAGCGTATCGCCCATTTGCAGGAGGATCGGCTCGATCAATTCCGGCAACAGGCCAATCTCACCGTCCGCGAGGATGTCTGTGCCACGCTTCAGCTTGATGAGCGAGCCCGTCTCGATATAGGCGGTTTGCTCGGTTGTGGCCACACAGGCCACCGCTTGTTTGTCGATGATGTTGAACCGGCGCTGCTTGCCGCGCGCGTCTGTCAACTCCAGCACATCGCCCATCTGGCTCAGTTGAATGAGAGTGTCCGGCACCGGCACGACGGGTGGCCCACTGGTTGCTGATGCGTCAGCGGCTGACGCATCAGCAACCGGCGCGCCAACGGCTGTGCTGGCCACAAAGCGCACGACAGCAGGTTGCAACACCTGGCCGCGCAGATTGCGTTGGGGTCGGATCTTGATCAGATGGGTGAGCGGCGGAATGGCCCCGGTGCGCAACTTGGGGCCGGCCAGATCGGCGTGGATCTTGCACGACCGGCCCAGTTGCCGCTCGGCCTTGCGCAGGTTGGCCATCATCGCCTGCCACACATCCGGGCCGTCGTGGGCACAGTTAATGCGCATCACATCCATGCCGGCTTCCAGCAGATCGTGCACGAGCACGGGGTCTGTGGCCGCCTCGGAGGGCATGGTCACCATGATTCGCACAGTGCGCTTACCCGACGCGATGCCGAGCAAGTCATCGCTGCAATTGTTCAACAGCATTGTGCCGGTGGTGGCGTTCACCGGCAGCTCTTCCAGGAGTGCGGCCGGCACAGGCACCTGCGCCAGGCGATAGAGCGTGGTGCTGACTGCGTTGAGCGCGCTCAGCACATGCGATTCGGCGCGCCCCAATGAACTGAGACCCAGCGCCGCCAGATCCTGCTGAAGTTGGCGCCGGTCGGCCTGTCGAAATGCCAGATAGTGCAGCAGGTTGTGCGCGCTGCTTTGATGAATCGGATCCATCGCTTCCAACTCGGCCTGGAACAGGTGCTCCAACTCGATGGCACGCGCATGAATCGTGGCAATTTGTGGGATCAATTGCAGGGCTTGCGCTTCGATATTATTTCGCATTACAGCCCTCATTGTCTGCCGGCTTGGTTAAGATTGCGCGAGCACGTGTTCGACCGGCCGGCGCAGCGAACGCGGCATGGCATCGGCATAGCCGAAGCGCACCAGCAGTTGCGGCAGAGACCCGCCCATCTCCATCGCGCTCTGAAATTGTGCGCGCACCGTTGCGACTTCAATCGGCTGATTCAAAAAAGCCGATTTGATGTTCAACGAGGTCATCGTCAGCGCCATGCGCTCGTAGACCTGGCCGGTGC
>JBBQST010000509.1:0-2775 GCA_038213625.1 Thermoflexales bacterium | reverse complement strand
TGCGGTCACATTTTCCGTGCGCGAGTAGAAATACTTTTTGGTGATCTCGGCGAGCAGGACATACAACCCAGTTAATCCAATCATGGCTAGCATGAGCGGCGCGGGCAATGGGGTGAAACCAAACAGGAAGTTGACGGGAAGATACGGCAATACCAGCGTAATTGCAACGACGATGAGTGTGCTCGTGAGCAATAGGCGGCCCGGCCGACTGCGAAAAAACAGGCCGCGCGTTCTCACTACCAGCGCAATCACCAGCTCAGTGAGCAGCGACTCGATGAACCAGCCGGTACGAAACTCGGTCGGCGACGCGCGAAACACGAACAGCAACACGCCGAAGGTCAGGAAATCAAAGATGGAACTGACCAGACCGAACAGCACCATGTAGTTACGGATGAAGCGCGTGTTCCAACGGCGCGGCCTCACCACCATTTCCGCATCAACATTGTCCGTAGCCAGCGTGGTAGCAGGAATATCCGACAGGAAGTTATTGAGCAGAATTTGCGACGCCAGCAACGGGAGGAAGGGCAGAAACAACGACGCCGCGGCCATGCTGAACATGTTGCCAAAATTGGCGCTGATCGTGGTCAGCACATATTTGAGCGTGTTGGCGAACGTCACCCGACCCACATCAATCCCCTCTCGCAGGATATCCAAATCCTGTTTGAGCAAGACGAAATCGGCGGCGTCTTTGGCCACATCCACGGCCGTATCCACCGAGATGCCCACATCAGCCGCATGCAGGGCCGGCGCATCGTTGATGCCATCTCCCAGGTAGCCGACCACATGCCGGGTCTTGCGCAGGGCCAGAATGATGCGCTCCTTTTGGTTGGGGTCCACTTCGGCAAACACGGTGGTGCGCTCGGCCGCGTACCACAACGCCTCGTCAGACATCTCATTGAGGGCGCTTCCAGTGAGTACGCCCACAATTGGCAGGTTCACCGCTTCAGCCACGTGCCGAGCCACTTTCTCGTTGTCGCCGGTGATCATTTTGAGTTGCACACCGCGCTGCGCCAGGTCCACCAGGACTTGTTTGACATCGGCCTTGGGCGGATCGAAGAACAGCAGGAAGCCGGCGAAAACCAGGTCGCATTCATCGGCACGCGAATAAGCGCCGGTCTTCTCCGCAACCGTTCGAGTGGCCACACCCAGTACTCGAAAGCCTTGCGCGCTCCAGTCGCTGTAGCGCTGTTCAATTCCCGCTTGTCGTGTCTCATCCAACGGCTGGATGCCCTCATGGGTCTGCACGTGGCTACATATTTTCAGAACGCTTTTAAGGGCTCCCTTGGTGATGAGGATCGGTTGGCTCTGCGCAGTAGCCATCACCACACTCAGACATTTGCGCCCAAAATCGTAGGGGATTTCAGCGATCTTTTTTTCAGCACTGATGTCCAGCCCAGCGTGTTGGGCATAGACGCTGATTGCCTCATCGAGTGGATTGTTGATTCCGGTCTGAAATTTTGCATTGAGATAGGTGTAGCGCAGCACCTGAGCCGAGGGTTGGCCATCGAGGTCCAACGCGCCATCGAGCCGAACGACGCCCTCGGTGAGCGTGCCGGTCTTGTCGGTGCACAGCACGTCCATGCTGCCGAAGTTTTCGATTGCGTTCAAGCGGCGCACAATCACGCCCCGTTTTGCCATCTGCTGCGCGCCATGCGCGAGCGTGATACTGATGATGGCGGGCAACAATTCGGGGGTCAAGCCGACCGCCAGCGCCAGCGCGAACAGCAGCGAGTCGATGGGTGGCTTGCCGAGAAAGATATTGATGGCAAGCACAATAACCACCATCACCAGCATGACCTGAGTCAGCAGATAACCAAAACTTTGGATGCCACGTTCAAACTCGGTCTGCGATGGGCGCAGTCTGAGCCGCTCGGCGATCTGGCCAAACACCGTGGCTTTGCCGGTTTGCACAATGAGCACCTGAGCCGTGCCGCTGCGCACGCTGGTGCCCATAAACACACAGTTGGTGCGCTCGGCCAGACTGGCTTTGGCCGCGACTGTCGCTGGCGACTTCTCCGTGGGATACGTCTCGCCAGTCAGCACGGCCTGATTCACAAAGAAGTCATTGGCCTCCAGCACAATGCCATCAGCGGGAATTAAACTGCCGGCCGATAGCGCCACCACATCACCTGGCACCACTTGCTCGGACGGTAGTAGTTGTGGCTGGCCGTCGCGCAGGATGTTCGATTTGATCGTGATCTGTGAGCGCAGCTTCTCAACGGCATTGCCGGCGCGATATTCCTGCACAAACCCCAGCAGCGTGCTGCCTAACACACCGGCCAGCACGGTGATGGCATCGGTCCATTCGCCCATGAAGACGGACACCAGAGCGGCGAAGATCAGGATCAGCACGAGAGGGCTTTTGAACTGGTTCAGAAGCAACTTCAGCCCGGTGGACTGCCGCTGAGCTTTCAGCACATTCGGCCCCACTTGTGTGAGGCGATTCTCCGCCTCGGCTTGTGGCAGGCCAGTGCTGGTGGCGCCTAATGCGGCAAGGAGTTGAGCCGGCGACAAACTCCAATAGGTCATCAGGCTGGACAGAGGCGCAGATTGCTCAATGTGTGGCCGACGGTTGAGGAAGCGACTGAAGGGTTTCATGATGTGTTTGCACCAAGGCAAATTCACGCCGTTTGCCTTTTCTCGTGCGACAGATTTAGGGGTTTGATCGGCCCAAACGACGCCAGGTAGTGCAGCGCCGGCGGCACTGGCGCTTGCAGCCAGCCTTGGGCCGAGGCCACCAGCGGCAGCTCAATGGCCCAGGAAATCGCCTAGGCC
>JBBQST010000508.1:0-2781 GCA_038213625.1 Thermoflexales bacterium | reverse complement strand
AAGCCGGCCTCGGTCAGTTGCAACAGGGTTTGAGCCACGGGCTAATGATGCCAGAAGTGGGGGAGTTGTTAGTCGTTAGTGATTAGTTGTTAGTAGCTGGTTGCTGGTAGTTGGCAGCTGGCGACTGGTGATACATCATCGGACACGACGTCTTGGTTGAGCAGACAAACTCCATCGTCGGCCACCCGTCGTCGGCCGTCATCCGTCCGTCGTCCTCCGTCTCCCCTCCAGTGCTACATTTCTCCCATGTTGCGTTTACGCGTGCGCCGCTTCGTGCTGATCGGGCTCACGGCCATTGCCACGCTTGCCGTGCTGGCGTTCGCCGCCCTGTGGTTCACCCTGCCCAGCGTGGCCGATCTGCACCAGCGCGCCCAGACGCCCAGCACCCGCATCCTCGACCGCAACGGCCGCCTGCTCTACGAGATCGGCGACCCGCGCATCGGCCACCACACGCCACTGCCGTTGCAGACCATGCCGTTGCGCCTGCGTCAGGCCACGATTGCCGTCGAGGACGCCAGCTTCTACACCAACCCCGGCGTCGATGTGCTCGGCATTCTGCGCGCGCTGTGGATCAACATTCGCGGCGGCGAGGCGCTGGCCGGCGGCAGCACCATCACCCAGCAACTGGCCCGTTTGCTATTGCTCGATGCCGAGGAGCGCCAACAGCGCACGCTGCTGCGCAAGGCCCGCGAGAGCGTGCTGGCCTGGCAGATCACCCAGCGCTACTCCAAAGACGAAGTCCTTGCGCTGTATCTCAACGAGGTCTATTACGGCAATCTGGCCTACGGGGTCGAAGCCGCCTCGCACGCCTACTTCAACAAAAGCGCCAGCGAATTGGATCTGGCCGAGAGCGCGCTACTGGCCGGCCTGCCCCAATCGCCCGTCTACTACGATCCGTATATCGATTTCGATCTGGCCCGCCAGCGCCAGGCCATCGTGCTCGATCTGATGGCGCGCAACGGCAGCATCACCGAAGCCGAGGCCATCACGGCCAAGGCGACCCAGCTCAATCTGGCTCCCGCGCCCTACAACATTCGTGCGCCGCATTTTGTCAGCTATGTCCGCCACTGGCTGGAAGACCAGTTCGGCACCGAGGCCGTGGTGCGCGGCGGCCTCATCGTCACCACCACGCTTGATCTAGCCCTAAACGATGCCGCCACCCAGATCATGCGCGTGCGGCTGGGGCAATTGGCCGAGCCGCAGGATGGCCAACCCGCCGCCAACCACAATGCGAATAATGCCGCGCTGATCGCGCTCTCGCCCACCACCGGCGAGATCATCGCCATGGTCGGCAGCCCCAACTATTTCGATGCGCAAATCAGTGGCGCGGTCAACGCCGCCACCTCGTTGCGCCAGCCCGGCAGCGCCATCAAACCCATCACCTACGCCGCCGCCTTCGCCCGCCTGCCCAACTTCACCGCTGCCACGCCCCTCTTCGATGTGCGCACCGCCTTTCCCACCCGCGAGGGCTTGCCGTATGTGCCGGTCAATTATGACCGCCAGCACCACGGCCCCATCAGCGTCCGCGACGCGCTGGCCACCTCGAACAATGTGGCCGCCGTCAGTGTGCTGCACCAGCTCGGCCTCGATGCCATGCTGACCCAGGCCAACGCCATGGGTATCCACACCTTCCGCGATGCCAACGATTATGGCCTCGCCCTCACCCTCGGCGGCGGCGAAGTCAAACTGGTCGAACTCACCGCCGCCTTCGGCACCTTCGCTAATACCGGCCGCCGCGTCGAACCCATCGCCGTCAAAGAAGTGAGAACCGCTGTTGGCGAAGTCCTCTTTTTGCCGTCTCCCGTCTCCCGTCCACCGTCTATGCTAGACCCCCGCCTCGCCTGGCTCATCACCGACATCCTGGCCGACAACACCGCCCGCGCGCCGGCCTTTGGCGAGGGCAGCGTGTTGCGGCTCAGCCGGCCGGCCGCCGTCAAAACCGGCACCACCCAGGACTGGCGCGACAACTGGACCGTCGGCTACACCCCCGATCTTGTCACCGGCGTATGGGTGGGCAATGCCGATGGCCGGCCGATGCACCAGATCAGCGGTGTGGCCGGCGCCGGCCCCATCTGGCACGATTTCATGGAGCTGGCTCAGCGTGGCAAACCGGTTGTGCCGTTCACGCGGCCCGATGGCTTGCGCGCCGTTCAAGTGTGCACGCTGTCGGGCCAGTTGCCTACGCCGGCCTGTGCCCACACCCGCACCGAGTGGTTCATCGACGGCACGCAGCCGACGCAGCCCGACACCTGGTACAAGCTCACCCAAATTGACGCGCTGACCAATCGCCCTGCCACACCTAACACACCGCGCGAACGCATTGTGGAGCGGGTGCTGCTGGATGTGCCGCTGCCGCTGCGAGATTGGGCGCGTGAAGCGGGTTGGCTGCTGTGGGAGCCGAGTGGCGGGGGAATGGGGAATGGGGTAGGGGCTGTGCCTGGTGAGTTAGATGCGGCCTTGCCACTGGCGATCACTCAGCCCGATGACGGCTCGGTGTATCGCATCTCCAAGGAATTGCCGTTGGAGGTGCAGCGCATCCCGTTGCAGGTGAGTGCCAGTGCCGATGTGGCCCGCGTCGATATCGTGCTCGGCAACGGCGAGACCATTGCGCAGTTGCCGCACGCGCCTTTTATCAGCATCTGGCAAATGAAACCCGGCGACTACACCCTCATCGCCCGCGCCACCCTGCACAACGGCCGCGTCCTAGAAAGCACGCCAGTTAGCATTCGCATCTATGCACCGTAATGCCGTCGCTTGTCACGGGTCGATGGAATGGAGGCT
>JBBQST010000507.1:0-2802 GCA_038213625.1 Thermoflexales bacterium | reverse complement strand
CGCCTTGCCGACAATGGATTCAGCCGCGCCATAGCCGCGTGCGGTGTCGATAAACGTGACGCCGTTCTCGAGTGAGTGCAACACGCCGTGCACGGCATCGCCCTCATCCACCTTGCCAAACACACCGGCCAGGCCAAACGCACCAAAGCCGATGCGCGAGACTTTTTTGTCCGAGTAGGGGAAGCGGGTGTATTGCATGATGTGGTTACGGGATCGGCGTCAGCGTTGCAGTCACGGTCAGTACCATCGTATCGGACAGGGCGGTGGTGGAGCTGAGCGTGTCCGTCATCGTGGTCGTGATGGGCGAGGTCATGGCTGCTGAGGCAGCGGCTGAAGTGGCCGTCGGCGGGGGCGGCGGCGGCGGATTGATGTTGCGTGAGCCCACGGCCAACCCAATCAGGACCAAAGACATGCCGCAAAACCACGCTACAAAGAAAACAAGTCGTTGATTCATGGCCGCCATTGTCGCCTAGTTTAGGTGTGTGCGTAAATAGTCTGACACGGATTTTTTGCCCCTGCATGACGCTATTTTTTGTTCTTGCGCGCCGGCCGCACCGTGTTCAGCGCCTGACGCACACGCTGGGCATAGCGCGCCACCGCGCTCACATGGCCCTCGGCCACGTCGTGTTTGCTGTAGCGCACCTCGACAAAGTTTTGGGTGAGCTGACTGACGTCGGGTGTCGCTTCAGGCGTGGCCTCTTGCAGCCGTTGGGCCAGCTGCCGGGCAAATTCATCCGGCGTTTGGGCGGGCTGGCGGGTAATGCCTTTCTCGCGGGCGTGCTCCAGGGTTGCCAGATATAGCTGGGTGATTTGTTGCCGCGCAGGCAGGGTTGTGGCTGGGTCCTGCGGCGTGGTCACCGTGGATGTGGCGGCCGCGTTTGGATTGGGTATGGCTGTCGCGTCAGCGTTGGGTTGAAGCAGGGTGCGCAGTTCATGACGGCCCGCTCGAATCAGGTTCCGCAAGCCGTGCCAGGCCTCGCGCAGCCAGATCACCAATGGCAACTTCTGCAGCGCCTCGCGCAGGCCGGTGTGCTGCAACAGCACATAGCGCAAGGCATAGATCAGCACGATGGCGATGATGGTGAAGAAAATAAGGGTCTGCAACAGGTCTACCCAGGGCGGCATGACGGCCGGCACATCGGGTGTGATGGGTGGCGCGGGGGCGATGGGGGCCGGCGGTGGCGTGGGTGCGCCTCCGGGTTGCCCCAGCAGCGCAAACAGCGGCGCCAGAATCAGTTGCAACAGCCCAATAATGAGAAAGGCCACAAACTGAACCACATAGAACAGCGCCGCGATCAGGTAGTTCAGCGCCGGCACAATGCCAGCCACATTTGTCGTCGGCACCACCAGCGCCAACCCAACCAGGCCGGCCAAAAATGCCAGACCATAGACCGTCCAGCGCCTGACCAGATTGCGCGCAATTGGCGTGCGTTCCCACAACCAGTTGGCCCGCAGCAAGGTTAGCTGGCTGTGGCCGATCAGCGCCAGCCCCAGCACGAAATACAGCAGCAGGTCCAGGGTGACCAGCGTGCTACTGATATCGCGCTGGGTGAGCCGGGCCAGCAACAAACCGCCGCCACTGAGCAACACGGTGAAGATGCCGAATGCAAACACATGCGTGCTGAGCGTTTGCCGCAGCATGGCCCGATCGGTGCGCACGCCGGCCTCGGACTGTTGCTCCAGCTCCTGCTCGCCCTGGGTCAGGTTGGTCAGGTCGCTGCCGAGGACGCGGCAGGCCGACCACACGATCAGCACCACCAGCATCGACATGAGAAACGGCGGCGTGAAGAGATAAAGAAACAGGTCGCGCCGCATGAGCGGCAGGTCGGCCCAAATCGCATTGAGGGCATCGCTGGTGCCCACATAGCTCAGCAATTTGAGGACAAAGAGGATGAAGATCCAGCGGGAGCCGTTGAACAGGAACCAGTCTTTGCTAAAGATCGATAGCTTGCTCAGCCGGGGTGCCACCAGCAACAGATCGATGGCGAGAAGAATGGACGCGAACGGCAGAATCGTGGCATACACCCCAGGCACGATCAAGCGGGCCAGCTCGGCAGCAGGGAATGCAATGCAAATGCACAGCGCCACCACAATGGCGTTGCGAATCACAATTGCAAAGGTGTACATCTGCCGCGGATCATCCAGCACCAACTCGGCAGGGCTATCGCCTTCATCGCCGCGAAACCCACCGCGAGATTTATGCGAGCCAATGCCGCGTGTCCGTGCGGAAACGATGTCGGCTTTCCTGTCGGCTTGTTTGCGCTGGTAGTTTCTCATGCAGATAGAAGTAGTCAGTAGCCAGTAGCCAGTAGTCAGTAGCCAGTAGTCAGTAGTCAGATAGAAACTCGAGTGTGGCCCATCTGACTACTGGCTACTGACGACTCGCTACTTCCCTCCCCTCACAGCGCCAGCTTACGAATATCCCGCTCATGCAGCACATGATAGGCCGGAATGCGGAGGGCGGCGCAGCTTTGGCGCAGAGCTTCAAAATAGGTGCCGTGGCCGCAGGCAACCACAACCGGGCTGATGCCGTGGCGCTGGGCCAGCATGAGTTGATTCAGCAACGAATCGCTGAGCCGGCCCGTCACCACAATCAGCGTGGTTCCCCAGGCCAGATGGGCCCGACGCTGCTCCAGCAATTCATAGAGCGGCTGTGTCTCATCGGCTTTCACCTGGGCCAGCAGTTCCAATAGCTGGATGAAATGGGCGCGGCCCTTGCGAGATGTGATGCGTGTCATGGGGTGTGGCGAGCCGGCGTGGGTCGCCGATTTGCCGAGGAGGCCGCGGCCGATGAGGCCGTTG
>JBBQST010000506.1:0-2807 GCA_038213625.1 Thermoflexales bacterium | reverse complement strand
GGGGGTCTCTGAGGCCGCACTCAATTAAAGCGTTTTGCTGGGTTCTCGCACGCATTATTCCTTAATTTTGTGCCTATGGGGCGCAGCATGCTGCGCCCCTACGAAGGCTTATTGCACATTTGTCCTTACGGCAACCCGTCAACTGACGATCAATTTCTTTTGAAGACTTACTTAGTCGCAGACATCTGACATCTAGATTTTCATTCGCGTCATCTTCGCGTCGAACAGCGGATCGTGGTTGACTGTCGCGGCCAGGCGCTCCCCAAAGTATTCGATTTCCATGGGTGTGCCCACGGCCGATTGCGCTTCTGGCACATAGCCATAGGCGATGAACTGGCCGACGGTGTAGCCGAAGTTGGCGCTGGTGATGTAGCCCACAGCCTCTGTGTCGGCATGACCATTCGCCCCAAAAATAGGCTCGGCCCCGACGATGGCGGCGTTGGGATCGTTCAAGGTCAGGCAACTGAGCTTGCGCTTTAAGGGTTGATCCTTGAGATAGGCGCAGGCCTCGCGGCCCACAAAATCAGGCTTATCCAACTTCACCGTCCAGCCCAGGCCGGCCTCGTACGCATTGTGCTCGGTGTAGACATCGCTGCCCCAGCCGCGATAGCCCTTCTCCAGCCGCAGCGAATCGAACGCGCCCATGCCGGCACCGATCAGGCCAAACTCGCGGCCCGCCGCCCACAGCGCGTCCCACACCTGCAAGGCCTGGTCGACGGGAATGTGCAACTCCCAGCCCAGCTCGCCGGCATACGACACGCGCAGCGCATACACCGGCGCGCTGCCGATCTCGATCCAGCGGCTGGTGAAGTAGGGGAAGCCGGTGTTGCTCACATCGTCGCCAGTCACCTTCTCCAGGATGCGGCGCGCATTCGGCCCCCACAGGCCCAGCGCCGTGGAAGTGTCGCTGATATCGCTGAGTTGCACCTCATTCAAACCCGTTTGCGGCACATGTTGATTCGCCCAGTGCCAGTCTTGCGGCCGGGTGCCTTCACCCACAAACAACCAGAACCGATCATCGCTCAAACGCGCCACGGCCAGGTCGCGCCGCACGCCGCCCTTGGGCGTCAGCCAGCAGGTGTAGACCACCCGGCCCGGCTTCACATCCATCTGGTTGCTGCACAGGTGATTCACATAGGCCAATGCGCCGGGGCCGCGCGCCTCGAAGATCGACAGGCCGGTGAGGTCGAACAGGGCCGCGTTTTCGCGGGTTTCGAGGTGCTCGGCCCCTTGAATGCGCGACCAATATTGGCCGGCCCAGCCCCCGGCTGCGCCGTCGCGCTCGGGCACGCGATCCTCATATTTCTCCAGCAGTCCGGCATTCTGCTCGCACCAGTTGGGCAGCTCCAGGCCGGCAAAGGTGGTGAACTCGGCCCCCAGCGCCTGCCAGCGCGCGTGAAAGGGCGAAAGCCGCACATCGCGCGGCGTGCTCATTGGCTGGCGCGGATGCACGATCTCATACACCTCGGCGTAGTTCTTGTCGCAGATCACTTGCAAGTAGTGCCGGGTGTTTTGGAAACGATGAAATCGATGCAGGTTGCACTGGCGCAGATCCCACTCGCTCTCGCCGTGGATCATCCACTCGGCCATGCTTTTGCCGACGCCGCCTGAATGGGTGATCCACGAGCCCACGGCCGTCCACACGCCTTTGATGTTGCTCTCACCCAGGATCGGCATGCCATCGACGGGGAAGGCGAACATGCCGTTGAACTGGCGGGCGAATCTGGCACCAGACAGCGCCGGCAACAAGCGTTGGGTTTGCGCCCAGGCCTTCTCGAAGTCCGGCGGGGTAAAGGGGCGCATGGCTGTGTCGCCGACATCGCGGGCCTTGATGCCGCGCGGCGTGTGCCAGTAGCTGCCGATGCCGTAGGCGTTGTAGTGCTGGCGGAAATAAATTTGCGAGTCGAGTTCGCGGCAGGTGGGAAACGTCACCTCGTGATCTTTGTTGTCCGTGGAAAACTGGGCCAATGCCGGCACCGGCTCGGTCACTACATATTGGTGCTCGTAGGCCAGCAGCGGAATCGGCACACCGAGCTTGTCGCCCAGCAACGGCCCCCAAATGTTGGTGGCCAGCAACACAGCCTCGCACGTCACCCTCGGCATCGCCGGGTTGTTGGTTTTCACCGCCACCACGCGTCCATCCAGCACCTCGATATCGGTGACATCGGTGAAGCCGACAAATGTGGCAGCACCATCAGCAGCGGCATCGCGCTGCAAGCCGCCGTTCACATGCGCGCCGGCGATGATCGCGCTCTTGGGCACATACAGCGCGCCTACAAAGGCATCCTCATTCAACAATGGCAACTTCGCTTTGGCCTCGCCCGGTGTCAGCAAGTGCGACTCGGCGTGAAAGCTCTTACTCTCGCCGTGCAGCCGTTTCAGGTCGGTCCAGCGCTTCTCGGAGATGGCCAGTTCCAGACCGCCGACGGCGTTGTAGCTGACGCGATTCTCGGCAAACGGCGCCAGGCTGCCAAACAGGGTGCTGGAATACTGGGCCATCTGGGTGAGCAACTTGGAGTGGCTGAGGCCGACCACGCCGCCCGGCGCGTGCGAGGTGGAGCCGGGGTTCTCGATGAGATCGCCCTTGTCCAACACCAGAATGTCGCGCCAACCTAGTTTGGCAAGGTGATACGCGCATGAGCTGCCGACGATGCCGGCACCGATGATGATCACACGGGCGCTGCTTATAGATGCCTGTTGCATGCAGGCGATTATCACCGCCCAGCCGGATTTGGGTTAGCACAAAGTTGATTAATCCCTTCTTGAATTGTGCGGGTGATTGGTCACAGGACCCCCGACCCCTAAAG
>JBBQST010000505.1:0-2807 GCA_038213625.1 Thermoflexales bacterium | reverse complement strand
GTGAGATAGCCTTCCTCGTTCGGCTTCACCTTGACGCCGGCCTCGTCCACGATCTCGGCCTTGAGCGTGAAATACGGGCGCGTGCCGCTGCCAGGTTTGAGCGGCACCACCGGCGTGGGCGTGATCATGAAGCCGCCGGTCTCGGTCTGCCACCAGGTGTCCATGATGGGACAGCGGCCGCCGCCGATGTTGTTGAAGTACCAGCGCCACGCCTCGGGGTTGATCGGCTCGCCCACGCTGCCCAGCAGGCGCAGGCTGCTCAGGTCGTGTTTGGCCGGCCACTCCTCACCAAAGCGCATGAAGCTGCGAATCGCCGTCGGCGCGCAATACAGCAGCGTGACGCCGTATTGCTCGACGATGCGCCACCAGCGGTCCGGCTGTGGATAGATCGGCCCGCCCTCGTAAATGATGCTGGTCACGCCATTCATCAGCGGCGCATACACGATGTAGCTGTGGCCGGTGATCCAGCCGGGATCAGCCGCGCACCAATACACATCGCTGTCCTGCACGTCGAACACATCGCGAAAAGTGGCGTAGGTGTAGACGCTGTAGCCGCCGTGGGTGTGCACCAGCGCTTTGGGCTTGCCGGTCGAGCCCGATGTATACAAGATGAACATCGGGTCTTCGGCGTCCATCACCTCGGTCTCGCACTGGTCACTGACGGTTTTGGCGAGGTCGTGCCACCATAGGTCGCGGCCCTCCACCCAGCCGATCTGCTTGCCGGTGCGCTTATAGACAATGACCTTGGTGGCCGGCGATTCACGTTTGAGCGCATCATCGACAATTTGCTTGAGCTCGATGACTTTGCCGCTCACGTACGAGCCGTCGCAGGTGATGACGATCTTGCTCTGGCTATCGACGATGCGGCCGTGCAGGGCCTCAACCGAGAAACCGCCGTAGACCACGCTGTGTATTGCGCCGATCTTGGCGCAGGCCAACATCGCAATCGGCAGCTCCAGCACGCGGCCCATGTAGATGGTCACGCGGTCGCCCTTTTGCACGCCCTGGCCCTTCAACACATTGGCGAAGTTGCTGACCAGCCGGTTCAGCTCGGCATACGTCACCACGCGCTCGGTGCCGTCCTCGCCCTGCCAGATGAAAGCGATTTTGTTCTTGCGCTGCGTCGTCAGGTGCCGGTCAATGGCGTTGGCGATGACGTTGGTCTTGCCGCCGGTAAACCACTTGTAGAAGGGCGGATTGCTATCGTCCAGCACCATTTCCCACGGCTGGCTCCACGCCAGCTCGCCAGCGCGGCCCGCCCAAAAGCCCAGCGGGTCGGCCGCGGCCGATTTGCTAAGGGCGTCCCAGTCTTTGACGCGCGCATGAGCAACCACATCGGCGCTCGGCGTGTAAATATCTGTGCGGTTGGCGGTCGGGCCGCCTGTAACAGCTTGGTTCGCTTCGGACATGAATCAAAACTCCTTAAATTCAAGCTTGTGATTGAGCAATATGTTCTGTGCTTATTATCTCGCGGCAAGGATTATTTGTGCATCTTGGAATGGAGGCTTCAGCCGACTCCCCGCTTGCGCGTCTGCGCGCCGGAGTCGGCTGAAGCCTCCATTCCAAGATGCTGCCTTTGGCTCATTTGCTCGGCATCGCAAAATACACCCGCTCGCCTTTAAATAATTTGCGCTCGGCATCCCATGGAAACAGGATGCACACATCGAATTCGATGGGCTGGCCGCTCGGCTCCAGATCCAGCCAAGGCGCGATGTGCGTGCCGGTTACGTGCGCCTCCTCGAACACGCCCTGCGGCCCAATCACCACATTGCGCAGATCGAAGTGAATGTCGGGGAATGCGCCGAGCAGTTGCTCATAGAACTGGGTCGCGCCGGCTTTGCCATGCCACGATGCGTTTTTGTTGATGACGGTATAGACGCAGTCGTCGGTGAGGGTGGCCATGAGGCCGGGAATATCGCGGCCGTCCTCGGCGATGCTGTGGCGCATCCACAGTTGGCGAATCTCGCGGATTTCGTCCTTGTCCAGCTTGCGCCGAATTTGGGCCAGCACATCGGCGTGCAGGTCGTTGCGAATTTCGAGCATGTGGCCGATTGAACCGCGAATGGCCGCGGCTGGCAATTGTGTTTATGGCTCATGGGTGAGTTGTGGATGCAGAATCGTCGACGTCGACCTCGACCTCGACGTCGACGATTCCGCGCCCTAATACAATGCCAACTGCATGATCGCAACCCGCGCGCGCACCTTCTCGCTGGCCGCCCTTGTCATCGGCCTGGCCCTCTACTTCGGCATTGGCCTGGCACAACTCAACCTGCCCGGCCTGCAATACGATGAGGCTGCTGATGCAGTGCCGGCCATGGAAGTGCTGCTCAACAAGCCGCCCAGCTCCATCAGCACGATTCATATTTTGGGCCGCGAGTGGCCGTTGATGATGCTCCACCACATCGGCCCCAGCACCATTTACACCAGCCTGGCCGGCATGTCGCTATTCGGAATCTCGGTGGAGGGATTGCGCATCAGCCAGTTGTGCGTCGGCGCGCTGGCGCTTGTTTTATTGTGGCTGTTGGCGCGCTCGGGGTTCGATGACGTCACGGCCGGCATCGCTGTGCTGCTATGCGCCACGGCTCCGGCATTCATCTGGTGGAACCGCGCTGGGGCCAATTGGACCGCGCCGTTGTTGCCGCTGGCATTGGGCTTTGTGATGGCCGTGCGCAAGTGGTGGCGGGCGCCGGAGCGGGCGCCGGCAACGCTGTGGCTATTCGTAGCCGGCCTGCTGTTCGGCCTCGGCTTCACCACCAAGATTTTGTTCGTGTGGCTGGTCGCGCCGCTGGCGCTCACGGCGCTGATTG
>JBBQST010000504.1:0-2811 GCA_038213625.1 Thermoflexales bacterium | reverse complement strand
TTCCTTGGAGGACAGGCCATAGCGGCCACCCACGATCACCGGCCGACTCATCTGGGCTAGATCGGCCTCACTCATCGCCGTGACCACATCTTGATACAGCGGCTCGCCAATCGAGCCGGGCTCCTTGGTTCGATCCAGCACCGCGATGGCCCTAGTCGTGACTGGCAATGCCGCCATGAAGTGCTCGATCGAGAAGGGTCGATACAGTCGCACCTTGATCAGGCCTACTTTTTGGCCGTGCGCGTTCAAGTAGTTCACGGTCTCCTCAACCGTCTCGCAAGCCGAGGCCATGGCCACAATCACGCGGTCGGCATCTGGCACACCCACGTAGTCGAACAGGTGATACGCGCGGCCAACCTGTGCTGCAAACTGGTCCATCACGCCCTGCACAATTTCGGGCAAAGCCAGATAAAACGAGTTGGAGGCTTCGCGCGATTGAAAGAACGTGTCGGGGTTTTGGGCGGTGCCGCGAATGAAGGGATGATCGGGCGAAAGGCCGCGGGCGCGATGCTGGCGCACCAGATCGTCATTGATCAGGGCGCGAATATCGCTGTCGCTCAGCCGCTCAATTTTGCCGATTTCATGGCTGGTGCGAAAGCCATCGAAGATATGCAGAAACGGCACCCGCGATTTCAACGTGCAGGCTTGCGAGATCAGGGCAAAGTCCATAACCTCTTGCACCGAGTTTGCAAACAGCATGGCCCAGCCGGTGGCCCGCGTCGCCATTACATCGCTGTGGTCACCAAAGATCGACAGCCCTTGCGTGGCAATGGAGCGGGCGGCAATATGAAACACCGTGCTGGTCAGCTCGCCCGCGATCTTGTACATGTTGGGGATCATGAGCAGCAGACCCTGGCTTGAGGTAAATGTGGTGGCCAGGGAGCCGACCTGCAACGCGCCGTGAATGGCACCGGCCGCGCCGCCTTCGGCCTGCATTTCCTGCACTTGTGGCACACCGCCCCACAAATTCTTCTCACCGGCCGCGCTCCACTGGTCGGCCAGTTCACTCATAGGTGATGAAGGCGTGATTGGATAAATTGCGACGACTTCGTTGGTCTTGTAGGCGACAAAAGCCGCAGCTTCATTGCCTTCAATCGTGGTGATCTGGCGTGTGCTTCCCATGTGTATGGGTTGTAAGACTCTGCGCACCAGACAGCACCTACCAGGAGATTGAGAAACAACTAGTCAGGTGGACAGGAAGATGGAGTGTCAACCGCTTTGTTTAACATTGAGGGTCGAACATGTGGCGGGCAGAATGCGCTAGTCGTCTGTCAAGGTCAAGCCTTTACGTAGCCCCGTCATTCCCGCGGAGGCGGGAATCCAGGCGTAACCCCGACACAACACTAGATCGAAGCCGGGATTTCCGCCTCCGCGGGAATGACGGCGTAGGTTAATCATTTCCCTCAAGTCTCAGATTCGTCCTTGGGGCTACGTAAAGTCTTTGCCTTGACAGGATGCTAGATGAATTTAGCCGTGACGTTGCGCGCACAGGTTTTCAACGCTTCCGGCGGCCCCTTAAACAACACTTCGCCGCCCGCGCGGCCACCCTCCGGGCCAAGGTCGATGATCCAATCAGCTTGTCGAATCACATCCAGATGGTGCTCGATCAGGATGACGGTGTTGCCGGCCTCGACCAACTGATCATTAATGCGCATCAGCATGCCGATGTCCGAGAGGTGCAGGCCGGTGGTGGGTTCGTCCATCACGTAGACACTGCCCTGCTTGTGCAGTTCGGTGGCCAGCTTCAGCCGCTGCCCTTCGCCGCCCGAGATGGTGCTGAGCGGCTGGCCGAGCTTCAAGTAGCTCAGGCCCACATCGTTCATGGATTGCAACACAGTCTTGATTTTCTTCTCCGTGAAGAAAGCCAGCGCGTCCTCGGCCGTCATTTCCAGCACATCGCTGATGGTCTTGCCGCGCAACTGATACACCAGCACCTCGGGCTTGAAGCGCTTGCCCTCGCAAATCTCGCAGGTGGACACGATGCCCTCCATGAAAGCGAGATCGGTATACACCACGCCCAGGCCGTTGCAGTTGGGGCAACTGCCCTCCGAGTTGAAGCTGAACAGGGCGGCGCTAACCTTGCTGGTCTTGGCAAACGCCTGCCGGATATCATCCATGATGCCGGTATAAGTCGCCGGGGCCGAGCGGCTGTTGGCCGTCACACGCGACTGGTCAATGACGATGGCGTCGGGGTGCTGGGCCAGGAACACATCGTTGATGAGGCTGCTTTTGCCGGAGCCGGCCAGCCGCACTGCCACCGGATCGCTCATGCCCTCCAGCACCTTGATCAACTCCCGACTCGATTGCCTCCAGATCGGACAGCTCGGCGATGTTCCGGCCATCAATCCGGCAGTTCAACGCAGCCTGATTCAGCCGTGCGCCGTGAACTTCGATGAACTGGCGATCGGTCATATGTGTGTGCCTCCTAAATGGCCGTGCTTCCAAAATTGAATGGTGACCAGAGGGAAGAGCCAAGTCGGAGGGTTGAGGATACCGTCACACGCTTGAGTAATTAAAAATTGGCAACCAACTAATGATCATCTGGGGTGAGAGAAGATGGTGAGTTTAAGTTGCCGTTCTTACCCTCTGTTTGTTTAGGACCAAAAGGCCAAGAAACCGTTCCTCTTTCCTTTCTTTTTTTGAAAGGATCATCGATTGAATGTTTCTGGTTCTCCGGCCTTTAGCGGGAAAGCTCGGAAATAGCAGGTTGCGATTTGGGCTCAAAGGCGACCAAAATGTGCAGGCGGAGAGATTCAAATTTACGAAAGCCGAAAGCGCGCCTGAGGATCAGTTTAATTTTGGTGTTGACGC
>JBBQST010000503.1:0-2817 GCA_038213625.1 Thermoflexales bacterium | reverse complement strand
CCGGTGCGCGGATCGAACCAACCGACGCGGGCTTTTGGGGCCTGGATACAGTTCATGTGCACATCCACCGTTTGCGTGTTCGGCACATAGATCAGCGCGTAGCTGCCCTCGCGATCTCGCGTCGCTTGCACATGGCTGCCGCGCATGCCGGGGTCGCTGGCGACGATGAGCGGGTCGGCGATGCGGGTGAAGAACGGCTTCGACTCGATGAGTTGCCGTAGATGGATGACTTGATTGGCACCGGGCTGGTCGATGGCTTCGAGCCACGGCCGGTCGGCGTGGTTCACCACCGGCTTCAGCGCCGGGTCATAGAACTGCCACACGGCATGGTGCCCGTAGGTGACGCCGCATGCGCCGGCAAACACACTTCGATAGAGCTGCTTTCGCACATCGTGGTCGCGGAAGTAGCCGAATTGGGGGTCCCACTGCGGCCACGGATTCACCGGGTGGTCCTCGTAGTTGGGCTCGGCGTCCAGCGTGGGCTTGGGCGGCGTCAGGGCAATATCCTCGGTCACATCCTCCCAGACCGGCATATCGTGGCCGCTGCCGTGGCCGCTCTGGATCATGTTGAAGTCGAGCCAGTCTTCATTGTGGAGAAACAGCGAGGTGCGATTGTTGCTGCCGGCGGCGGGGTGATAGGTGATCAAGGCCTTGTCGTCCGTTGCAGCATTAATCCCGGCTGCCATCGCGCGCCAGACCGGCACATAGTCGTCGTGATACTGACCCTCGCTCTCTCCGCGGCCACGCCAAATTGGTGGCCGGTCGCCGCCCAAAATCCAGATGAGGTTGGTCTTGCCAGCATAGCGTCGTGCCAGCCACTCGCCGTAGGTGCGCGCGTTATTCGCATCAAAAATAACTGGGCCGTCGCCCCACGCATTCTTCACCACTTTATCGCCCCAGGTGGGCAGGAAGCCGATATAAAGGCCCTTGCTGGCGGCCAGATCAATCACCCAATCCACATGCTGAAAGTAGGCTTCATTGGGTTGGGTGGGGTCCAGGTCCACCAGTGGCAAGTCGCCGTAGCGATTGGGGGTGCGCACGCCGTCGAACTCGGCCAGCGCCACGGCCTGGATCACGGTAAAACCCTGCGCGCGCCGCTTGTCTAGAAAGACTTCGGTCTCCTCGCGGGTGAGGCGGTGAAACAGCTCCCAGGCAGTGTCGCCCAACCAGAAGAAGGGCGCACCATCGGCGTGCTGCAGGAAACGTCGGTTGGCCGAAACTTCGATCGGCCCATGGTTCAAATCAACAGAAGGTCCGGTTATTTGCGTCATGGCTGAAAAGTTTGTCTCGAAAAGGTGTTGGAGCGGCAACCTGGAACACGCGAGTGAGCGGCACAACGAATCCGTTTAAGCGGCCAGTCCCAGTTTTACCTGCTCTAAATTTTCAATGCCGCGCGCGCTGTTTGCGCGGCCTCGACCAGATGCTTGCGCATGGCTTCACGAGCGCCCTCTATGTCCTGTTGGGCAATCGCGTCAAAAATGGCTTTGTGATAGCGATAGGTGCGCGCCTGCGTCTTGGGCAGCTTGAGCGCCAGCCGCCGGCTCTCGATCATCATTTCGTTCAACGAGTCGAGCAGCAGCACGAAGTAATCATTGTGGGCCGCACGGGCCAGGCCCATGTGAAAGCCGATATCGCAGCGCACGTAAGCGTCGTCGTCGCCCTCTTTCAACTGCTTCAAGGTCTCCAACTGCGTGCGCAAATCCAACAAATCCTCCTCGCTGCGGCGCTCGGCGGCAATACCGGCAATGCCCACCTCCAGCAGCCGACGCACCTCGATGAGCTTCTCGAAATCGGCCTGCGGGTGAGCACTGCGCAGATAGTGCGACATCGACTTGGTCATCACCTGCGCGCTGGGCCGGATGACGGTGGTGCCACTGCCAGGCCGCACTTGCAGCAAGCCGCGCGCCATCAGCGCCCGCACGGCCTCGCGTACCACGGTGCGGCTTACCCCAAACCGCTCGCTCATCTCGCGCTCGGAGGGCAGGCGTTGGCCCGGTTGCAGGCGCGTGTCGGTCATGAGCTGCTCAATTTGATCTGTGACACGGCTGGCCAAGGTGGCCTGTCGGGTCACAGTCGCAAAAAGGTTGTCTGCAACACGGATCTTCATGACTTCAGGGAATGGCATGTGGCATGTGGCATACCACTTGTGACGGGGATTATAGTAAGGGGGGCGAGGTTGTCAAATGGGAGGGGGTTAGTAGCGGGTGTCGGAGGGTGTCAGGAGTGTCGGTGTGTCTACAGCGCATTGACACCCTCCGACACCTCCCGACACTTTCCCTAACTCCGCGAGATGACGCCGCCGCCGATGACTTCGTCGCCGGCGTAGCACACCAGGCCCTGGCCGGGGGCGATATCACGCTGCGGCTCGTCGAACTCGAAGGTGGCCGTGGTGTTGAGGCCGGGAATCAGTGTGCCCCAGGCTTCTTTGGCCTTGTAGCGAATTTTGGCCGTGCAGCGCAATGGCGCGGCCGGCGCTACATCGGCCACATAGTGCATGGTGCGGGTGCGGGCTTGCTTTGTGCCCAATGCCGCCAAGGGCCCGACGACAACGGCGTTGCGCTTCACATCGAGATTCAGCACATACAGCGCGTCGGTGGTGGACGATTGGGCTTGCACCTGAATGCCCTTGCGCTGCCCAATCGTGTAGAACGGCAACCCCTCGTGCTGGCCGATCTGCTCGCCCTGCATATTCACGATGGGGCCGGGCGTGGCCACTTCGGGCGCATTGCGAACCAGGAAGCCGCGGTAATCGCCCTGAGTCAGGAAGCACAAATCCTGGCTCTCGGCGCGCTCGGCGGTGGGCAGGCCGAACTCGCG
>JBBQST010000502.1:0-2819 GCA_038213625.1 Thermoflexales bacterium | reverse complement strand
CCCGGCACCATATCGCGCACCTCGTTCACCAGCAGCCGGTTGATCAGCCGCTCAGCCCCTGGCCCCTTGATGTCCACCTCGCCCATGCTCGACAAATCTTGCATGCCGACGTTGTTGCGGGTGTTGAGATGCTCATCGGTCGGGTTGGTGTAGTTGAGCGGAAATAGAAAATCGCCGCCGCCTTTGACCATCTCGCTGGCGGAGTGGATGTGGATGTCGTGTAGGGGAAGTCTTCGTTCGGGCATGGTATTGGTTAGTGTTTGCTGGTGGTTGGTTGCTGGCTGCTGGCGATTGGCTGCTGGCAGCTATTGTGCCTTTAATTGGCGCGAATGAGAAGCGGCATGAATATGGGCCGGTCGAGGGTTGGGTCGGGCGTGCTGGTGGGTGGCATCGGTGTGGGCGTTTGCGCACCTGCAAACGTGTTAAAGATCAGCCCAAACTCATTGGCCGATTGGGTGATCTTGGTGCATTCGTAGAGCGAGCCACCGGCCCCACACGCCTTATCGCGGTTGGCCGACCACATCGCAATTCGGCCAACCGGCTTGCTCCGCGCAAACGCCACCACCTCACGCGCATCGTCCTGGTTGAAGATTTCCGAAGCCACGTCATTCTCGCCAATCATGGGCGTGATGCCGACCATAGCCCACAACTCGGCATCGGTCTTAGTCACTCCACCGGCCTGACAAATGGCTTTGAGCTGATTGAACAACGCGTTCGCGGCATCGATGGCGTACTCGCCCATCTTGTTAGTGGGATTCGGCGCGGCACCATCGCCGTAGTCCATGGCCATGATGTTGACGACGGCGATGTCAACGCCGTTGGCCACGGCATTCTGCACCAAGCTCGCGCCGTCCCCGGTGAGGCCCTGCGGCAACACCGGCAGCGTGAACGACACTTTGAGCGATTTGCCGGCCGCCTTCGCATCGTTCTGCAACTGCGCAATCGCCTTTGCCCGGCGCGTGTTTGCGCTGGTGTTCGTCAAAATGCCGCCCTCGATATCGAAGTCGAGTTGGGACAACGCGTATTGATCGATCACGGCTTTATATTGCGCTTTAAGGGTGGGCACGGTTGTGCACGCTTCGGCCAGCTCCTGATTGGCAGCGCCACCGAACGACGCAATGACATCGCCGCCCAACACGCGCAGTTGCTGCACCTGATCCCCAAACCAATTCTCGGCCAATGTGTAATAGGTGCCCCAACTGGCCTGGCACGCCCCATAGCCTTTGGCCACAACACAGCCCAGGGTGTAGTTGCGGATTCCAGTGGCCTGGGCGTGCTGGGCCATCGCGAACGGCGGCCACTGCGTCACATCCACATACGGCGCGAAGGTGCCTGAATTTACGGCATGCGCGGGCTTGGCTGAGCTGGCAAAAGTGCTCAGCGATAACGCGACGCACAGACAAATTGCCGCGAACCGCAAGGGCAAAGCAGCGGGCTGGCCCATGGGTTTGATCTGCGATGAGTCCACTGCTTTGCCCCTACGAGGAATGACTCCACTCATAGATCTTGCGCCATCCAGTGATCGATGAGTTGGCGGGCAATGCTGAGCGGCGGCGGAATGACGGGCGTGCCGTTGCGAATCTCGCGTTTGGTGAACCAGCGCGCATCGTCCAGTTCATGCGCGTCGATGCGCACCTCACCGGCCCCATAGCGCGCAAAAAAGCCGCACATGATCTGGTGCGGAAATGGCCACGGCTGGCTGCGCCAATACTCAATGCCAGTGACACTCACCCCTGTTTCTTCGAGCACTTCACGGGTGACGTTTTCTTCCAGCGATTCGCCCGGTTCCACAAAGCCGGCCACCAGCCCATAGCGCGGCCCCCAGCCATCCTTGTGCGTCATGAGGATGCGCGCATCCTCGCCGGTGCGGCCCTCGCGACCACTGTCGTGCACCAGCGTAATGGTGCATGGGCTCACGGGTGGATAGGTGGTGTGGCCGCAGTTTGGGCACTTCCTACCCCACTCGCCCGCAATCGGCAACAGCGCCGTGCCGCACACCATGCAAAAGTTGGCCTGCTTCTGCCATTGCAACAACTGCGTGGCATAGCCGGCCAGCGCATAGTGCTCGTCATTCACCCGGCCATATAAATCGCGCAAATTCATGCTGCGAAAGCCGGCTGGGAGTTCGAGGTCATCCCCCAGCAGGAATGCCAGCGCAGGCCGATCCTGAAGCGAGCCCAGATGCAACACGCGCTCGCGCTCAACGGCCGCTAGTAAAAACTGGGCGTCCTCGGGGACGCTGATCAAATCGCCATTGGCCGAGACCACCAGACCCTGTTTGTGCCAGATAAACCAGATGCCTTGCTCTGGCAGCGAGTTGCCGGCGGGATAGGCGCGAGTGAAATTGAGAAGAGACATGAGGGGAGTATAAAGTCGTCAGTAATCAGTAGTCAGTATGAATTCGACGGGAGGCGGGAGGCGGGAGACGGCGTTAAGTATCGAAACACTTACGTCGTGTGTTAAGACTCAAGCGTATTGAGTCGTCGATCATCGACCGTCCGTCGTCGCGGCTTCCGAGCCGCTCCGTCCCCCGTCTCCCCTCCCCGCCCTCTCACCCCACCCGATTTGGCGGCGCTTCATCGCGCATGGCGGCAACCATGTTGGTGGCGGCGATCTCGGCCATGCGGTCGCGGGTGGCTACGCTGGCGCTGGCCAGGTGCGGCACGATGAGCACATTGTCGAGCGTGTACAAGGGGTGATCGGCCGGCAAGGGCTCAGGGTCGGTTACATCCAGCGCGGCGGCAAAAATGCGTTTGGCCTTCATGGCATCGTAAAGCGCGTTCGTGTCGACCACAGGGCCGCGGGCGGTGTTGATGAGC
>JBBQST010000501.1:0-2820 GCA_038213625.1 Thermoflexales bacterium | reverse complement strand
GTTCGACCGGTGATGCGGCCTGCAATTGACTTGAATATTGGCGGCACAAGGCCATGCCTGGCCACCGAATCATATTACCGCATCCCGGCAATGTGATGGCGGAGAGCCGAGAGCGGGGAGCGATGCGCACGGAGCTTCCCGATCGCGCATCGCTCCACGCTCTCGGCTCTCCGCCATCACATTGCCGGGATGCGGTAATATGATTCGGCGGCCAGGCATGGCCTTGTGCCGCCAATATTCAAGTCAATTGCAGGCCGCATCACCGGTCGAACTCCTCTCCATCCCACACGTCATTGCACAACCACGTTTCATGTTGATGTGACCCGCCGATTCAAGTGAGGGTTCTGAATTCGTATGGTCTCAAAACGAACGTTTAAAGCAGTCGGAGCAGTGGCAGTGATCTTGATGACGTCGTTCATCGGCAACCTGCGGGTGAGCACGGCGACCATGTCTGGTAAAGCAGCCGCGTTGCAGTCAGTCAAAGCACCCGTGGCCGGCGCACCTGCCGCCGCGCCGCATACAGCCCCGTTTAGCGTGCAATTGGCACCGTCCCAGGCGATTTCGCTCTATCTACCCCTGTTGTTGCGCAGCTTCCCACTCCGCACCATCTTTGGCATAGAGACGACGTCGCTGGACAACGCAGGGGCATTGCCGCAAATCATTGGTGCCGGCGCCACACTGGTGCGGCGCAATGCACTGGTGTGGAGCGATGTCGAGCCCACGCCAGGCGCGCGCAATTGGTCGGCCGTGGCAGGGCTGGAGCAGGAGTTGCAAAACGCCGCCCTTAACAATATCCAAACCATTTTGATCGTGCGCGGCACTCCCGCTTGGGCCCAGCTCGTGCCGGGTAGTCAGTGTGGCCCCATTCAACCCGCACAAGTCGGCGCGTTTGGCGTCTTTCTGCGCGATGTGGCCCAGCGCTATTCCAACCGCGTCGCCTATCTCGAAATTGGCAACGAGCCGGATGTGGCCGCCAACACCAGTAGTGATCCGTTTGGCTGCTGGGGCAACCCATCCGATCCGTTCTACTACGGCGGCGCGGCGTATGGCTACATGCTGACCCAGGTGTATCCCCAGATCAAAGCGGTCAATCCCGGCATGCAAGTGCTGATTGGCGGCCTGTTACTCGACTGCGATCCACGCAATCCGCCGGCGGGCAAAGATTGCCGGCCCGCCCGGTTTCTAGAAGGCATCTTGAATGCCGGGGCCGCCAATTCCTTCGATGGCGTCAGCTTCCATGCCTATGATTTCTCCAGCCTTTCCGAGGCGCTGGGCTCTTACAGCAACAGCAGTTGGGCCAGTTCATCCAGCACCACCGGCCCCGTTGTCATCGCCAAAGCGCGGTTTATCCGGCAGGTGCTGGCCTCAAAAGGGGCCCTGAACAAGATTCTGATCAACACCGAGACGGCCTTGATCTGTTATCAGTGCGCGTCCAAAGGCCCGGTATTTGAAGAAAGCAAGGCCTATTACGTGCCACAAGCCTATGCGGCGGCGCTGGCCGAAGGGCTGCAAGCCCAGATTTGGTATAGCTGGCAGGGCTGGAACAACTCGGATCTGGACGACCCCACGTATCCCAAAGCCCTGACGGCCTACACCGTCGCGCGTCAGAAGCTGGCCGAAGTGGCTTTTATTCGTGAGGTTACAGGGCTGGCCGGTGTGAAGGCCTACGAGTTTCAGAAGGGCAACCGCAAACTGTGGGTCGTCTGGGCACTGGATGGGGCCACACACCCCACTGCGATGCCGGCCGCATCGTTATCCATCGAGGATGTCTACGGCGTTGCCCAGGCCAATGGCACCTCCGTCGCCATCACCCTCAAGCCGCTGTATATCGAGCTGCCGTAATCGTTGATCGTTTTGGACACAATTCCAAAATGCAACAGAATGGCAACTCTTCTTAATTCTGTTAAATTTTGTTCATTCTGTCTAAAATCTTCAGCCCACTCAGCAAGGCACTGCCCACAACGGCGGTGCTTTGCACATTTTCACGCGCATGAATCCCGACCCGCTGCAAGCGCTCATTCACCGCATCGAGGTGCGTTATCCCGGCTGGACCGGCATCAACGACCCGCGTTTTGCCCAGGATGAGCTGGGCTACAAGCGCGCCGCTGCGGCTCAGGCGGCTGAAATGCTGAATGCCGAAGCCTTGCGCGAATTGCAGGCGCAGGGGCAGTTTGATGAGATGCTCAAGCGCGTGCGACGTTTGGCCGCGGCCACCAATCTGCTGTTCATGGGTGTGCCGCGGGTGGGCGACCTCAGCCTGCTCAATCAAGGTCTCGACACCGCTGAGTTGTGCGCGGCCCTATTTGATCTGCTGCACGGCCCCGACGAATCTCCCGAGCGGCTGGGGCGATTTATCGATTTTGTGGATGCCGTGGGCGCAACCCCCAAATGGGCCCTGCCCACGTATTTGCTCTTTCTGGTTCATCCCAACACCGATGTATTTGTGAAGCCGGCTGGGTTCCAGGCTTTTCTGAATGTGCTCGGCGCATCGGAGTTGTGGAGCACCCTACCCTCGGCCGAAAGCTATGCCGGGCTGTTGCGCCTGTGCAACGAGATACGCAAGGCCTTTCAGTCCTACGGCGCGCAAGACATGATCGATGTGCAAAGCCTGATCTGGGTGGTCGCCCAGACCACGCGGCCATCACGCCCCACGAAGGCACAAACACAAGCACCTGAGCCGACCCGCTCCTCAGGCACGGCAACCGCATTGCGCGAGCCCAGTGCCGCCTACACCACTTCACGCCCCCCAGAACCTTATTCATTGCAACAGTGCGCGGCCGATATTGGCCTGAGCACAGACACGCTGCAAACCTGGTTGCA
>JBBQST010000500.1:0-2884 GCA_038213625.1 Thermoflexales bacterium | reverse complement strand
CTGGCTGGTAGCCAGGGCCGCGATGACCGTCGGGTTATCCGGATCCCAGCGCGGCACACCCTGTGTGAGGACATCCATCGCATTGCACGCCTGGTCGTGGGTCATCGGCGTGAACGTGGATTTCTTCGTCGTCTTGTCGCGACTGAATTGGAACCCCAGGGGCGTAATGGCCAGCGCGGGCCGGCTGGTGAGCGCGTTGCTGGGCGAGTAGTGCATCCCCGGCAGGTCGGTATAGGCCACATACGACGCGGAGGCGTTCGAGGCATGCACGGTCTTGAGCGCACCAGCCAGTGACGCCGCGCTGGCCCGGCCCGCGTTGGTGCCCTGCTTCATGCTGGCAATGGAGTTGGACATCTTTTGCGGCGCATCATCGGCCTTGTCGTCATCGTCAAACAGCGGGTCGCCGGTGTAGTTGTGCACCGTGCTGAGGTTGGGTTGGCGCGGATCAGGATTTTTGCCGTCGTCGTTGTAGTTGTTGGTGGCTTTGGTCATGTGGTCGTGCCACTCCTGATCGACGAATATCACGATCCGCTCATAGGGATCCATGAACGACGCCCACACGCGGAACTCGGGCGCATTCACGTCGCCGGCATCACTACTGAACACCAGCACGCCATCCACGCCGGTCTGCGTCAGCGCGAACTGGTCATCGTTGGGGCCAACCGTGTATTGCACGCCATTGGCCGTGATGACGGTGCCATCTGTGTCGCACCAGATTTTCACCGGCTCGTTGGGGCGTGGTTTCTTGTTGCCATCCACCACCGTCACATGCGCCTTGTAGCGCGCGAAGGAGGGCGGGATATTCATGTCCTTGTTGAAGTTGGGCGAGCTGCTATCGAAATCCTGCATCAATGCGGCTTCGATGATGAAGTCGCGCTCGTCTTGAACGAGCTGATCGACACGGATGCCGAAAACCTGGGCGAATTCACTGCCGAGGATGCGCGAACCGGCCCCATAGATGACGCCGTTGTTGGACTGGCGCGAGAGCGCTGTGAGTTGGGTGGTGCTGGTTTCCAGATCAGCCAGGTTGCCGGTGTCGGGGGCGAACCCATAGAGACCGGCCAGTGCTGCCGAGTTTGTGTTGGTATTGGAGCCCCACTTGCTGCCGCCATCTGACAGGCCGAACATCACCGTCAGGTCGCCGCGTGAATCGTTGTAGAGCACTGGCGTGGTGCGCATGAGGATGGTGTTTTGCTCGCTGGTTTCGGCCGGTGTGCTATTTGCCAATTGAAGATTCATATTCAGGCTATACAGCACCGCTGCGGGCAAAGGGCCGCCTTGGGGGCCTGGGGTGCCAGTTGCGCCAAACCAGATCGAAGGCGGCACTGCGGCTGCCCCGATGCGCAGGCCGTCATCGTAGGCAAACCCGGAGGTGATGACCGAAGCGATCCAAATCACACCGAGGACGGGGTCCTTGACACCTGGCGTGTCGAAGCGTTGATCGAGAAACGCGCCGGGCGAAGTGGCATCGGCTGGCAACTGGTAGATGCGCACATTGTTGCCCCCGTTGAGGACCAGTGCGGGTGCGGTGCGATTGGGGCTCTCTGTCGTCGGGGTCGGCAACACGATGCGCAGCGGTGCAAATCCGTAATAGTTCTCGGCGATAAAGCCACTGGTATCCATCACGCTAGACACCAGGCCACTGCTCAGCACCGTCACCTTGCCGTCGGCAACATCCACGGAGATGAAACTGGCTGTATCGGTGGACCACATCAACTCCCCCACAATAATATTTCCGGCTTTGCAGGTGAGCCCGACATCCCAGACCATGGCATATAGTTTGTCCTGATGGGCGGCAAAGGCCGACACGCGGCGGATGGGATTGGGCCAGGAGTCAAAATAAGAGGGCGCTGGGTTGTTGGGTGCCTGGGTGCTCCAGAGGCTTGCACGATTGTCTGGATTGGCCAGTTGCGCGGCCACATCGAGCTTGACCATGTTGGCCTGACGATCAGAGAAATATAAGTATTGGCCGATCAGGGTGGGTTGCACATCAATCCCGCTGGATTGCTCGAATTCCCACTTGAGCGCCAGCGTCTGCGCGTCGAACGCAAACACTCCGCCGCCTAAGCCCGGCAGGTTGCTATCTTGGGGTGCCAGGCCGACATAGATGAGCTTGCGGATGGGATCGAAGACAGGTGTGGTGAAGACAAAGCCGCTAGGCGAGCCGCTGATCTTCAAGGTGGTGCGTGCCAGCTCCACACCGGTGTGCGGGTCGATGGCCAGCACATACGGCTTTGTCTGGTTGTCGGCTGGGTCTGTGTCGAGAATCGACAGATACAGCCAGCCCATCGCCTGTTCAATGTATTTGCCGGTGTTGAAATAGCTGCCGGCAGTCTTGAAGACATAGGGCGAATCGTAGCGATACAGGCTGGTGCCGATGCTGCCTGTGCTGCCGCCGCTGCTCTGCTGCACCAGACAGTGCGCGGCGCCATAGCCGGTGGCTGCCACTTTCTGCACAGTGTTGACAAAATCCTGCTTCACCGGAATTGCATCAACGACATTGGGGCCGCTCAGAAACCGATGCATATTGGCATCATTGGGTTTGGCGTGCCACAGCGAGCCGTCATAGGCGGCAGCGATGTGCGTGGCGGTGCCTGTGGTGGTGTTGGGTGTGAGCGAGCCCGAGGCCAGGTCGAAGTTGTAGACGGTGTTGCCGGCATCGCGCGCATAGATGGAATTGCTGTTGCCCAGCGACACCTGCACCAGATTGCTGGCGGACGAGACTGGCTTGAAGCCCGAGCCATCGAGCGCGCCGGTGAATTGCCACAGCTTTTGCGCGCTGGCGATCAGCACGGTGTTGTCCTGGCCCACGGCGACATGATCAGCCTGGTTCGGCACCTGGGTCCATGCCTCGCCGTTGTGTTGGACGATGTAGCTGCCCTGC
>JBBQST010000499.1:0-2907 GCA_038213625.1 Thermoflexales bacterium | reverse complement strand
AGGTCGGCGCTGCATTACTGAGTGCCAGCGGCAATGTCTATGCCGGCTGCAATGTCGAGAACGCCTCGTATGGCCTCTCAATTTGCGGCGAGCGGACTGCATTTGTGAAGGCCGTGAGCGAAGGTGAGCGCGAGTTTCTGGCCATTGCGGTGATGACGGACGATGCAGGTTCGCCGTGTGGGGCGTGCCGGCAGTTTATGGCCGAGTTTGGCCTGGACACGATTGTGATTCTGGCCGACAAGAAGAGCAATTACCGTGTGACGACGGTGGGCGAGCTGTTGCCGGATGCGTTTGTGTTGAGGGAGGGGAAGTGACTGGTTGCTAGTTGCTGGTGACTGGTTGCTAGCTACCAGCTACTAGCTACCAACAACCAGCAACCAGTCACAGGTCGTGCGTTGGGCAAATGCTCACGTGGGCGTAGTAGGGTGTGCGGATGCATTCGAGATTTCGTGGGCTGCGCCGGGTGGTTGGCTGGGGGCTGATGGGCGGCGTGTTGGTGGTGGCGCTGGTGATGGGTTCGCGGGCCTGGACGAGCTGGCGGGCGCGTGATCGCGTTTTTCGTGAGCCGGCCCAAGTCGTTGTCCAGGCAAATGTTCTGCCGGTGGCGGTGGTGTTTGGGGCCGGTGTGCGCGGCGATAACCCCAGTGCCATGCTGTATGACCGCGTGGCCAGCGCGGTGGAACTCTACAAGCTGGGCAAGGTGAGCACGTTGTTGATGAGCGGCGACAATCGCTTTGTCAACTACAACGAGCCGGGTGTGATGCGCAATGTGGCTTTGCGGCTGGGTGTGCCCGATGAGGCAATTGTGCTGGATATGGCCGGCCGCAGCACCTACGAAACCTGCTATCGGGCGCACGAGATTTTTGGCGTGCGCAACGCCGTGCTGGTCACCCAGGAGTTTCACCTCGACCGGGCGCTCTTCACCTGCAATGCGCTGGGTGTGGAGGCGGTTGGATTGGTGGCCGATCAGCGGCTCTATCGCGGGCTGACCTACTACAACCTGCGCGAAATTGCGGCCACGGCCAATGCCTTTCTGGAGCTCTATATCACCCGGCCCATGCCCGTGTTGGGCGAGTTGATGCCGATCGACTGAATGGCCTGGCTGAGCCGGCGCACCCCTTCTACTAATTGCTCCGGTGAATAGAGCGTGAACGCGAGGCGAATATGACACGCGTCGCTTTGATCCAGAAACGATTTGTGGCCGGGCACAAATGCCACGCCGTGCGCTTCGGCCAGTGGCATGAGTGCACGATTCGAAATGCCTGCTGGCAGCGTCACCCACACAAAGAAGCCGCCGTGCGGCACGTCCCAGGTACATTCGGGCAGATAGTGCGTGAGCGCCTGTAGCAGGGCATCGCGCCGGCCACGGTAGGTCTCGACAAAATGGGCCACTTGAGCATCATGGCTGTGGCTGCTTGAATCGAGATAGCTGCCCACCACCGAAGCAGCAAACTGGTTGATGCCACCGCCGCTGTCGAGCAGGCCGCTGAGCATGTGTTGGCGGATGAGATCGGCATGGGCGGTGAGCCAGCCGATGCGCAAGCCCGGTGCCAGTGATTTGGAGAATGAACCCAGGCGCGCCACGACACCGGCCGGTGCGAGGCTCCACAGTGAGGGTGGGGCCGGTGCGTCGTAGGCCAGCTCGCGGTAGGCGTCGTCCTCGACAATGAGAATGTTTTCACGCTCCGCAATCTCGATCATGGCGTGCCGGCGTTCCAGCGACCACGATGCGCCGGTGGGATTGTTGAAGGGGGGCACGGCATAGAGCAATCTTGGGCGTTGACCCACCTGTTTCAATTGATCGAGCGTGCTTTGCAAAATGTTAATTTGCGGCCCTTCGGCATCGGTGGGCAGCGGCACCAGCTGCACTGGCCGGTCGCGCAAAATGCGCACGCCGAGGTGGTAGGTCGGCGACTCCACCAACACCACATCGCCGGGCTTGGTGCACAGGGTGATCAGGTGATCCAGCGCGTGCGAGATGCCGCCGGTGATCATGATCTCGCTAGCCAGCGGCGCGCGGCCCTCGCGCTGGCCGATGCGCTGGCGCAGAATATCGGTGAGCGGGCCGGGGCCGGTGGCCCAGCCATAGTTGAGTGGCTCATGGCCGAAGCGTCGAAACACCTCGGCGCTGGCCTGTTGGATGGCAGCCCCCGGCAGCAGGGTTGGGTCGGGGTGGCCGAGGCCCAGATCGATGATGCCGGGGTGCTGGGCCATTTGGGTGTCGGATAGATAGAGTGGGGTGCTCATGGGCAGAATCAGTATGAGTATAGGTGAGGGACTTAAGGCTCGAAGTGCTTGATGAAAGTTAGGTTATGAAACCGGTAAAGCGTGTAGCGTCGAGGAAAGTCTTTACATAGCAACGTCATTCCCGCGGAGGCGGGAATCCAGACGTTCCAATTACGGTCTTGTTGGGGTTACGTCTGGATTCCCGCCTCCGCGGGAATGACGGCAATCGGGTATAGCTTTCAATCATGACTCGCAGTCGTCCTTTTTCTTTCACCGAATTTAGTTCTCAATCATCATGAAGCGCTTCGAGCCCTGAGCGAGGCTAAATTGATAAACCTGCGCCAGTGCATACAATCCGATGAGTATGGCAAAGATTACTCTCATCGGCGCCGGCAGCACAGTGTTCGCCAAGAATCTCATGGGCGACATCCTGAGCTACCCGGAGCTCGCCGAATCCACCATTACCCTGTTCGACATTGATGCGGAACGGCTGAAGACTTCGGAAGCCGTGGCGCATAAGCTGGCCGAGTATTTGGGCGCGAAGCCCAAGATCGAAGCCACGACTGATCGCAAGCAGGCGCTGGATGGCGCCGACTACGCCATCAGCATGTTCCAGGTCGGTGGCTACAAACCCAGCACCGTCATCGACTTCGAGATCCCCAAGAAGTACGGCCTGCGCCA
>JBBQST010000498.1:0-2910 GCA_038213625.1 Thermoflexales bacterium | reverse complement strand
AGCCGACTCTGTAAACCAGAGTCGGCTGAAGCCTCCATTCCACTGCAAGAGTAAAAACCTAAGGTAATTAGAGAATCCCCATAGCAACATGAGAATCTAATAAACCCCGCTATCCTTCTCCCCATGGAAATTAATCCCGCATTGGAGTCGGAGTCCACAGCGATCTCCGAAGCCCCACTCCGCCGGCGCGTCCTGGGCCTGGCCTGGCCGGTCATCGCCGAGAACTTCCTCGAAACACTCCTGGGCATTGTGGACACGGCTCTGGTCGGTGTGCTGGGTGCCGCGGCCATCGCCGGCGTCGGCACTGCACAACAGGGCATGTTCCTGATCATCTCGATTCTCTCAGCCGTATCGATTGGGTGTGCCGTATTAGTCGCCCAGTCCGTCGGTGCCAAAAACTTCCAACGCGCCAGCCAGCTCGCGCGGCAATCCCTGCTGTGGAGCGTGGTGCTGTCCATCCCGCTGGCCGGCGTCGGCTTTCTGTTTGGCCAGTCGTACATAGCCCTGTTTGGCATGGATGCCGAAGCCACCCGAGTCGGCGTGGAATATGTGCATGTGACCATGGGCACGGCCGTGGTGCTGGTGGCGTTGCTGATCGGCGGCGGCGTGCTGCGCGGCGCGGGTGATTCGCGCACGCCATTCATCGTCACTGCCATCGCCAATGTTATTAATGTGCCCCTGGTTTACGGCATGATCAATGGCTATTGGGGCCTGCCGCAGTTGGGGGCCGTGGGCAGCGCCTGGGCCACCTTCATCGCCCGTGCCATTGCGCTCGTCTTGCTACTCATTGCGCTGTGGCGCGGCCGAAACGGCGTCAGCATCCGCTTTGGCGAGAACTGGCGGCTGGACACCCACGTGGTTCGGCAGGTGCTGCGCATCGGCATCCCGGCCGCTGTCGAGCAAGTGATGATCGCGCTGGCATTCACAGCGCTATCCATCGTGGTCGGTGTGCTCGGCACCGAGACGCTGGCTGCGCATCGGCTGGTCATGACCATCACCTCGTTCTCGTTCCTGCCCGGCTTTGGCTTTGCAATTGCGGCCACAGCACTGGTAGGGCAGGCCGTGGGTGGCAAACGGCATGAGGAGCTACAGCCGATTGCGCGCATTGCCTCCATCTGGGCTGCCATCTGGATGGGCGCGATTGGCATCCTGCTGATCCTGTTTGCACCGCTGGCTCTAAGCGCGTTCACCACCGATGTCGCTGTCATCGAGGCGGGTCAGGGCGCGCTGCGGCTGCTGGGCTTTGTGCAGGCGATCTGGGCGGTGCAATTTGTGTATGCCGGTGGCCTGCGCGGCCTGGGCGACACCCGTTCGCCATTGATCTTCTTCGGCGGGGGCCTGTGGGTGACGGTTGCGCTGTCGTGGGTGTTGCTGCACACCTTGAATCTGGGGTTGCCGGCTGCGTGGGGCGCATTCCTCATCACCACACCGGTCATCGCCGCGCTCATGGTCTGGCGCTTCCGGCAGGTGGTTCGCCGGGCAAAGTTGCAGGCCGCGGCAGTCTAAATCGGCAGGTATTCACCACGAAGACACAAAGAAACGTCGTGCGCTTTGCGTCTTCGTGGTGAAAGCGCGTTCAAAAATATGCATTGTTGCTTTCCTCGCTAAAATCCCGCTATGGCATTGAGCTTTCCAGTCTCCAGAATCGCACTCGGCACCGCGCCCATCGCCTCCATGGTGGCCAATTTTGGCCGGGCCATGACCGATGAAGATGCTCAAACGACCATTCAACACTGCCTGAGCGCCGGCGTGAACTTCATCGACACGGCCCCGTTCTATGGCAACGGCCTGGCCGAAACGCGGGTTGGCAATTCGCTTCAGGCGCTGGGCGTAAAACGCAGCGCCGTGGTCATCGGCACCAAGGTCGGCTGGATCCCCGACCTGGCAAAATTGGGCGGGCCATCGGGCGGCAATGGCGAGCGCAACTACTCACGCGAGGCCGTTCTGCGCAGCATCGAGGCCAGCCTCAAGCGGCTCAAAATCGAATACATCGATATTGCCCATGTGCATGACCCTGAGCGCGGCGACTATCGCAAGGTCATCATGGACGAGGCCTACCCAACCTTAAATGACCTTAAAAGACAGGGCGTGATTCGTGCTGTCGGAGCCGGTCTGAACGAAACAGCCTATCTGGAAGACTATGCGCGCAATGTCGATCTGGATTGCTGTCTGCTGGCAAACTGCTACACCCTGCTGGAACAAACACCTTTGAAGGAAGCCTTTCCCCTGGCGCTCAAAAACGGCATCAGCATTTTTGCGGGCGGCGTCTTCAACAGCGGCATTCTGGCCACCGGTGCAGTTCCAGGCGCGCGCTATCGGTATCAGATTGCAGTCGAACCCATCCGGCGGCTGACCCGCATCATCGAAGGCGTGTGCAAACGGCACCGGGTCGAGCTCAAAGTCGCGGCGGCGCAATTTGCGGCCGCCCACCCGGCCGTTGTGGCGCTGGTGCTTGGCATGATGTCGCCGGCCGAGGTGGATGAAAACATCGCCGCGCTCCATGTGGCGATTCCAGCGGCGTTCTGGGAGGAATTAAAGGCGCGCGAGTTGATTGATGCGGATGCGCCGGTGCCGTAGCGGTTTTAACGTAAACGATTACGTGAACGTAGACGTAAACGTTCACGTAATCGTCTACGACTACGATTGACTCACTCCTCACATCAGCAGCAAACTTTCGGCAACAGCCCACTTCAGTTAAACTTCAATTAATATGGACAGCACCCCACACACTGCACCGCTCGATGGCACCCCGCGCAACAGCTCGGCGCGTGGCGTTGTGATCACCATCACGTCGGGCAAGGGTGGTGTCGGCAAGACAACCACCACCGCCAATCTGGGCGTGGCACTGGGCTTGAAGGGCAAGAAGGTGGCCGTACTGGACGGCGACATCGGCCTGCGCAATTTAGACAT
>JBBQST010000497.1:0-2949 GCA_038213625.1 Thermoflexales bacterium | reverse complement strand
ATATAGCTGGCGGTGAGGATGCGCAATTGGGTTTTGCGGCTGGCGGCTGGCGGCTGGCTGATCAGCGAGGCCAGCAGCGTGCTGGCCAGGGTCAGGGCCAGGCTGATGGCGTACATGCGGCCCCAGCGGCTGTGCCAGATGGCTAATGGATTAAGCGCCATGAGCACGGCTGCGATGACGGCGACGTTGATCACAGTGGACGTCTTCGGCTGAAGCAGCACGCGCATGAACGGCACCATGAGCGCCACGGCCAACACGCCGGCCATTACGCTGAGATAGCGCGCGCCGTATTCCTGGTGGCCAAACAATGCCAGTGCCAGTTTCTCGGCCACAAAGCTGCCGAGCGGATGCGGCTCCTTGTGCTCAATGAGATGCTGGATTTGCTGGGCAAAGGGATAGGTGGCAATCTCAGCACTGAAGGCCTCGTCGCCGCTGACCTGCTCGCGTTCCAGCTGCGATACGCGCAACGCAAATGCGCCGAGCAGAATCACCAGCAGCAGGAAAAATCTAGTCTGGTGCGTGCGGTTCATGCGGCGTTTCGGTTGGATGGACCATGCGGCAGGCGGTGTCAAAGTAGTCGCGGTCGATCTCAAAGCCCACGAAGTTTACGCCAAGTGTTTGAGCCGCCAGCGCGCTGTGGCCGATGCCGAGGAAGGGATCGAGCACCAGCCGTGTTCGCTCCAGGCCGTGCAGCTGGATGCACATCTCGGGGATTTTGACCGGGAACGTGGCGGGATGCGGCCGCTGGCCGGCGCGGCTCTTGATGGTCTTGTAGGGCACGAACCAGGTGTTGCCGCGGCAGCGTTTGTCGCGACCGCCGCTCCAGCGCGCCACATTGGACTTGTCCTGATACGCCACGCCCACAGCCAGCCGATCCAGCGGCACACTGCCTTGTTTCGTCAAATGAAAAATATATTCGTGGCAGTCGTTGATGTAGCGCGGACTATTAATCGGCTTGAAGTGGCCGACGGCAATGTCGTGGGTGATGCCGGGGTAGTCGCCGACCTCGCTCTTTTCGATGGCAATGGATTTGACCCAGTGAATGACGTTTTGCAAAGTGAAATACTTTTGCATCTCGGCCAACACTTGAAACGGCACAGCGGGATCGGAGGGCTTGGAGCCGATGTTGAGAAACAGCGATCCACTTTCGCTCAGGACCGATTTGACGATGCCGGCCCATTCACCCAGCCATTGCAAATAGTCGGGCCGGGACATGGTGTCGTCGTAGTGGCTGTAGGCGATGCCGAGGTTGTAAGGCGGCGAGGTCACCACCACATCCACCGATTGCGGTTGCAGGTGCTGGCGCATGCCGGCAAAGCAATCTTCGTGGAGGAGCGTGATGTGATTGAGATGGTTGTTGTGGACGAAGGGCTTCATGGGTGGATGTGGCTGGGTCATGCGCGATCAATAGAAATATTCGATGGGCCAGCGTTTTTGCTGCGCGTAGGTCTTCAACCTGGGATCGGGGTTGACCGCGACCGGATGGCCGACGACATCGAGCAAATGGTGATCTGAGAAGGAGTCGCTGTAGAACCAGCAGTCGTTGAGTGGGACGCCGCGCGTTGTGGCAATCTGCTCGCCCCACATGCGCTTGCCATCGCCGTAGCACGGCTCGCCGACCAGACCGCCGGTGAGTTTGCCATCCTGCCCCACTTCCAGCTCGGTGCTGCGCGCCTCCATGTCGAGGTGCTTGGCCACCAGGTGCACCACGAACTGCGGCGAGGCGGAGATTAGCACGGCATGATCGCCTTTCGCCTGATGATTTCGAATCTTTTGCACGGCCTTGGGCGCGATGTGTTCCAGCACCGAGGCCGGCACAAACTCATCGAATACCTTTTGTGTGGCCGCGGCATCACCCCCACGAATAGCCCGGCTCAGACGCACTGTGGCGCGGGTGAAGTCAAGAATGTTCATCGAATACTGGGCACTGACCAGCATGACATCTTTGAGCTCGCGCAGACTGAGCAAGCGCCGCTGCCACAGGTATTTGACATACAACAAGCTGGAGCTTTTGCTCAGCACGGTGTAATCCATGTCGAAAAATGCGATTCCCATCAATACACACACGCTTTAACTCGCAAACATATCCTGTTCGCGGTGCGCGCCAGTTTGCACAGGTGGGTAGGCGCGGGCGAAGAATTCCTTGCCGGCACCGCGGCGAAACATGAATCGCACAATTGGATTTTGTTGCGCCGGCGGCTGCTGGCTGGCGTGGCAGGCTGAGGCGCGGGTCTTGACCGACACATACACCTGCGTGTTGATCTGGGTCGTGGGCGGCACATCCCAACTGGCAATCTGCACCAGATCGATATCTTTGTTGCGGCCAAATTTGCGTGGGTCCTGTCTCAGTAGTGGCATGACGCGGACGCCGAACTTGACCATGCTCTTGGGGATGGTCGTGAAATACAGGCGCGGCGCAGGTGTGGCCGCAGCCGGCGTCGGCGTCGTTGATTTCAAGGTCATCAACCCATTCGAGCCGTAGTCCAGATGAATCCCATATTTGATCTCATAGGCGCGGACTGTGGCTTGATGGAGCTTGATGTGGTCGGGGTGACCATAGCCGCCATACTGATCGTGCGTCAAAATGACATCGGGCTTTAGGTCTTCGATATAGCCGATGATGCGGCCGGCCACCTCGTCCAACGGTGCCGCATACAACGATTCGATGAGCTGGTTGTCGCTGGTGCCGACCATGCCGCTGTCGCGATAGCCCAGGAAATGCACGCCGGCCAGTTCCAACTCTTTGGCCGCGCACATCAGTTCACTGGTGCGCAACTCCGCGACGTTGGCATATCCATTGAGCAATGCGGCATCGACGGTGCCGCTTTCACCGCGTGTGCCGCACAGGTAATGCACCGCCACGCCCTCGCGGGCATATTTGGCCAGGGTGCCGCCCGGCCCAAACGATTCATCGTCGGGGTGAGCCAGAATGACGAGTAGGGTCTTCAT
>JBBQST010000496.1:0-2978 GCA_038213625.1 Thermoflexales bacterium | reverse complement strand
TTCGCCTCGATTGTGAACGCGCCGGTGGAGGTGTTTTTGAATATGGCCACGGGGCCGGCGTTGCTCGCCACGCTTGGCCAGCAGATGTTCTGGGCCGTGGCCCTGTATGCACTGGCCCATCTGGTGCTCGCGCTGGGCGTGCGCCGGCTCACGATTGATGGCGGCTAGGGCTAAACACACGGATTGACTCGCTTGGGTTGTCTGTTCTTGCGACGGAATGGAGGCTTTAGCCGACTCTGGCGCGCAGACGCGCCGTCGGCTAAAGCCTCCATTCCCAGGACAATTTTGGTGGTTGCCTTCAGTCTAATCCTCGCCAGTTGCGGCGACTCATCCACCCCAACCTCATCTCCCGCCACCGCACCAACAGACGCCGTCGCAGCCGGCCCCACCCGCCGGCCCACCGTGTCCGGCCCTTCACAGCAACCGACCCGCGATCCCGGCCAGCTCACCTCGCGGGCCACGCCAGCAGATGTGGCAGCGGTGTCGCCGTTACTGGCCCAACGTCTGGCGCAGGTGCAAGCGGCGCTGAAGGCCAACCCGCCGGTGCTGTTGCTGGAAGCCAATATGCAGCCTGAACAGATCGAGGCCCAGCGCATTGCCCTGACCGACTCGCGGTTTCAGGAGAATCTGTATGACGCCACCACACGCGCGCCGCTGCGCAATGAAATCTTCGGCGTCTACCCCGTGCGGCCCGGCGACCTCATCAGCACCACCGAGTCTTGCCGCATCGTACAATGTTGGCGGGTCGAGATGTACAACTACGCGTTGAATCTCGGCATCGTTGGCATCGTGGATATGCCCGCGCGCAAAGTGCTGGCCGTCAGCCGGCTGGTCTCGATGCAGCCGGATATCCCACCCGAGCTCACCCAGATTGCGCGTGAGATTGCCGCCAACTCGCCCGAGGTGATTGAGGTGTATGGCAGGAAACCTGATTTAAGCGCGGCCGTGATGGCCAGCACCAAGACCACCCTCGGCCAGTCTCGCTGCGAGCGCTCGGGACATTTATGCGTTGCGCCGACTTTTGTCGAGGGCAGTTTTGCGCTGTGGGTGATTGTGGATCTGACCGAGGGCAGCGTCGTCGGCCTGCGCTGGACCAACGTCGGCACTGTGCCCAACACACCGCCAACCGAAAAATCCTTGCAAGACGATGTGGTGACGGCCCAGTTCTGCGAGAAGACCAACTCGATTGATCAACAGGGCTGGCAGTTCGATTACGTCCTGACCAGCAGCGACGGCCTGCGCATCAGCAATGTCCGCTTCAACGGCCAGCCCGTGCTCACCAGCGCCAAGGTTGTGGACTGGCACGTCAGCTATTCCACCCGCGATGGCTTCGGCTATGCCGACGGCACCGGCTGCCCCGTGTTCAGCTCATCGGCCGTGGTGGCATTCAATGGGCCGACCTTGACTGACTTGCCCACCGGCGCAAACACGAATGGACCCGGCTTTGTCCTCACGCAAAATTTCCAGAGCGAAGTGTGGCCGCAACCCTGCAATTACCGCTACTCGCAACGCTATGAGTTTTACACCGATGGCCGCTTTCGGGTGGTGGTGGCCAATCACGGCCGGGGCTGCGGCGATGACGGCACGTATAGACCGGTGGTGCGCCTGGCCTTTCCCAATCCCGACACCTTCGCCACCTGGAACGGCCAGGGTTGGGCAGCCTGGACGACGGAGCAGTGGCAGGGGCCGACCGACACCGTGACCGCTGAGGGCTATCAGTTCAAACTCGCCAACGCGCAGGGGCAAGGCTTCTATGTCGAGCCGGGGCGCGGCCAGTTCCACGACAACGGCCGGGGCGACAACGCCTTTGTCTACATCACCAAACAACACACCGAGGCCGGCCAGGATGAGGGCGAAACCGATCTCATCACGATTGGCCCGTGCTGCAACAAGGATTACCGGCAGGGGCCGGAGAAGTTCATCGAGCCGCAGCCCGAAAGTCTGGCCGACAGCCCACTGGTCATGTGGTACGTGCCGCAGATCAAAAACGATGACACGCCCGGCCAGGAATATTGCTGGGCCGATTCGGTGCTGAGAGACGGCGTGTTTGTGGCCGTGGATTACCCGTGCTATGTCGGGCCGATGTTTGTGCCGATTCAGTAGTTACGCCAGTGCCCGTATCGCTCGCCACGTTTCATCACCATCACCATCAGGCCCAAAATCGTAATACTTGGTGCGGGTAAGTTCGATGTGCGGCGAGGTCAGGCCGCGCGGCAACAGGCCGTTGTGCAGCCGAATCCACTGGTAATACTGTGGCGAGAGCAACTCCGTCGCGTATGCGTGTCGCTGGCCGTCGCGCCATTGCTCGATGCCTTGCGGCGTGCGAATGAGCACCAGATTGCACCAGTTGCCGTCGGGGCGCTCGACCGAGCAATAGCTCAACATATGCGACTGCGCACGCATATCCTCGACCAGCTTTGCATCCAACTCACTCATCTCATCCAGAAAATCCGGCGATAGGTGATGCCGTTTGTGGCCGCAAAAGCCAACGACGACGAGCGGCGCATGGCTCAACAGCGCGGCACGGTTGACAATGATGATCCGATAGCCGGCATTGAAGTCGGCATCCACGCCCAACATTTCCAGCGCATGGATATCAGGATTCACCAGCCGATATTCCTCCAGCATGTGCGTGTGCAACAGCTCAAGCACCAGGCTTCTGGCATGTTCCAGATACGCCAGATCACTCGCATTGTTTTGAATCTGAGTAAAGGGCCGGCCAACGACTATTTCATCAGGCGCTAATTCGAGCAGAGCCTTCGCAACCACACACGTCCTCTGTGCATCCGCCAAAATTCGTAACGCTCTCGGCATGGAGCTATGCCACCGGCCGGATTGCAACTGTGGCGCATTCTCATGCAGGCGTGCCGGTTTGTAAATTCTGTGGAAAGCGAGTGATGCTTGTGTCTCCAGCGTTGGCGAGCTATAGAGCAATGTCACAGGACCCCCGACCCCTAAAGGGGAGTCGCTGGCTTCGT
>JBBQST010000495.1:0-2984 GCA_038213625.1 Thermoflexales bacterium | reverse complement strand
CCCAGCAACGGCATCACCTTTTGCCAGGGCAATTTCGCCGCCATGGGCAATGTCGATATTCCCGACGCCATTCGCTACTTTGGCGCGCGCCAGAAATTATTCTTCGCCCACTTTCGTGATGTGCGCGGCAGTGTGCCGGCCTTCGAGGAGACCTTCCACGACGATGGCAAAACCGACATGGCTGCCGCGATGCGCGCCTACTACGACATTGGCTTCTACGGCCCCATGCGCCCCGACCACGCGCCAACGATGGAGGGCGAGAGCAACGACAACCCCGGCTACATGGTGCGCGGCAAAATCTTCGCCATTGGCTACATGAAGGGGTTGATTGATTCGATCAAGGCGAAGGAGCAACGAGCTTAAGGGCCGTTAGTCCATGAAAGGAAAGTCTTAACGTGACACTGTCATTCCCGCGAAAGCGGGAATCCAGTGCTTGATCTACTGTCGCGTTGCGGTTACGCCTGGATTCCCGCCTCCGCGGGAATGACAGTGTAGGATCGTTGCTTTGACCCACGACGTGATATGAGTAAACACAATAGCCTCACCCTAAAACACATGCACGGCTGTGCGGTTGTCGCCGTTGCCGCGGCTCCAGGTGTTCTCGGGCAGGGCTTGCGGCATCGTCCAGCGGAAGATCCACTGCGCATCATCGGGCAACATATTCACGCAGCCGTGGCTGCGCGGCGTGCCCCAGTCGTTGTGCCAATAGGCCCCATGAAACGCAATGCCGCTGGCGGTGAAATAGGATACCCAGCTCACCCCCGGCAAGTCGTATTCATCGGCATCGCCGGCCAGCCCGCCAAACATGCGCTGCCCCGGCGTCTTGAGAAACACCTGATGCTTCCCGGTGGTGGTGGTGTAATCATCCAACTCGCCGGCTTTGTTGCGGAATTTTGCGCCAGTGGCCACTCGGGCGGTAAACACGGGCACATCGCTCTCGTAGGCCGTGACCAACTGCGCCTTCAAGTCCACATCAATGCGCTTGGCCTCGGCCGGCACCTCCGGCGAGAGCGGCGTGAACACCTCGTCGGGAATCGGCCGCACATGCTCGGCGCGCACAAACATATTCTTCTTGCCGTTGATCTCGTTGACCTCGTACCAGATCGTTTCATCCGGCCCGGTGACCATGGCCACGACCTTGAACACGCAGCCGAAGTAGTAGCGCGCCAGAATCTTCGACTGCGCATCGGCTGTCTCGTAGGCATCGCTAAACGGCATGCTCAACTCGCCCCAAAACCCGCCCGGCAACACGCCTTCCACGGGGATATTCAGCACGTTGTCGGTGGGTTGTAGAAACGCCGAATAGATGTAGCCGCCGTCGGTCTGGTACCACACGTTGTTGTAGGCGGTGGGGCTGGGGCCGGTGGTCTCGCCCAGCACGGGAATGATCTGGTTTTGCCGCACCACGCCGATGATGCTGGCCTTGATCGACGGCTCACTGCGCACATTCAGGTTGTCATGAATCGCGCGGCCGTGGGTGTGGCGCGCCGGTGTAATCACAATCGGCTCGCCCTCGGTTTGAGCCAACGCCAATTGCGGTGCGTGCAAAAACGGCGCAGCCATTAACAGGCCGCTGCTCAGTTTTAGAAACTTTCTTTTGGAGATGTTCATGGTGTAAAGCTGTTAAGTCTGCTGTGACGAAACTCAATGAAACGCGCCAGTGGCCGTGAGCTGGCACTGGCACCTGCGGCATTGTTGAGCAATGGCAACCTCTCCTCAAACAAAAAGGGCGAGCGCGCCATCTCCGGCCCATCGCCCGCCCCATAATCTTACACGCATCAAGCCTATCAAAACACACGCTTGCGCAACGCATACACTCCGCTAGTCTTTCTGCAACTAACCACTAAAAACTAACGACCAAAAACTCTGCCTACACATCCAAATTCCGAACATCCTTGGCGTGCGTTGTAATGAACTTGCGGCGCGGGGGCACTGCATTACCCATCAGCATGTCGAAGGTGCGATCCGCCTCGGCCGCGTCGTCAATCGTGATCTTGAGCATGGTGCGCTGGGCCGGGTCCATGGTGGTGTCCCACAGCTGCTCAGCATTCATCTCGCCCAAACCCTTGAAGCGCTGCACCACCACTTGCGAGGTGTTGCTGGTGTCGAGCCCCTTCTTCCTAAACTCGGTTAGCACCACATCGCGTTCGGCCTCGTTGTAAACATAGCGTACATCTTTGGAGCGTTTGGCCTCCACGCGGTAGAGCGGCGGCTGGGCGATATACAAATGCCCCCCCTCGACCAGCGCCTGCATGTAGCGGAAGAAGAACGTCATCAGCAGGGTGCGAATGTGGCTGCCGTCCACGTCGGCGTCGGCCATCAGGATGATGCGATCATAGCGGCGCTTCTCCACATCGAAGTGCTCGCCGATGCCGGTGCCAATGGCCGAGATCAGAGCCTTGATGGCGTCGCTCTGCAAAATCTTGTCGAGGCGGGCGCGCTCGGTGTTCATGATCTTGCCGAACAGCGGCAGAATCGCCTGAAAATGGCGGTCGCGGCCTTGCTTGGCACTGCCGCCTGCAGAATCGCCCTCGACGATGAAGATCTCGCACTTGAGCGGGTCGCGCTCGGAGCAGTCGGCCAGCTTGCCGGGCAGCGAGCCGCTTTCGAGCGCGCTCTTGCGGCGCACCAGTTCGCTGGCCGCCTTGGCCGCCTCACGCGCACGCCGGGAGATCAGGCACTTCTCGATAATGGTCTTGGCTTCGCGGCTGTTCTCCTCAAGGAATTGGGCGAACGCCTCGCGCGTCACTTGCTCCACGGCCGAGCGCGCGTCGGAGTTCATCAGCTTCACCTTGGTCTGGCTCTCGAACTGCGGCTCGGGGTGCTTGATCGAGACGATGGAGGTGATGCCTTCCAGCGTGTCGGTGCTGTCCAGGTTGGCGTCCTTCTCTTTGAGGATGCCGTTCTTACGCGCATAGTCGTTCAGCGTGCGCGTGACTGCGGCGCGAAAGCCGGCCTGGTGGGTGCCGCCGTCGGGCGTATGA
>JBBQST010000494.1:0-3005 GCA_038213625.1 Thermoflexales bacterium | reverse complement strand
CACAAATGTGAATCAACTCCTCGGCCTGGGCTCGAATCGCCTCGACCACCTCTTGCGGCGTGTGCCCGACATTCAGCACGCCGATGCCGCCGGTGAAATCCAGCAGCACGTTGCCGTCGAGGTCTTCGACCAATGCGCCGTGGGCGCGTTTGACGGCGATGTTGGTGCTCTTGGCATAGCCAGCCGGCATGCTCGCCTCGCGCCGGGCGATCAGATCGCGGCTTTTGGGGCCGGGCAGTTCGGTTTTGAGTTGAATCGATTTGGGTGCGGAGCTGCTGGTCATAGTGGCGCTAGCTTACACCCATGCCCACGCAAACCTGGATCTTGTTGGCCTGAAAATCTTACGGCCAGCGGAACGACCAGGCTGCACTGGGCGGGCGGCTATTTTCGTAAGTGAGTGCGCTGTTTCCGTCTGCGCCCGCAACCACGCGTCGCACCTGCACCTGCCAGGTCAGGGTCTGGTTACTGGCCGGCAACGCATCGCGCGGCACGCCCATGCTTCTGCTCTTGGTCTGGAAGATGAGGGACTGGCCGGCTCCACTGGGTTGAATTTGCACCACGAAATACTCATCGTAGGCCAAGGTGCCGTCGAAGCGCCACTGCAATTGCACTTCGGCCACATTCGCCTGCAACGCCATGCCATTGGCGGGTGAGACCAGGGTTGGGCCGGTCGCAATCTCAATCACGGCCACAGTGGGTTGAGGTGTGGCGGTGACATCGGCAGGGATGATGAGCGTGCGGCCGGCGTTCATGAAGCACGTGGCGCGATCCAGTTGGTTGGCCTCGGCCAGTTCTGCCACGGTGATCTTGAAGCGTTGGGCAATATCAAGACAGGTATCGCCGGGCTGCACTTTGTAGGGGGTGCCAGTCACAAGTGTGGCCGTGGGTGCCGGCGTCCTGGTCGGCTCGGGCGTGGCTGTCGGTCGCGCCTCGCCAGGGGGAATGAGCACGGTTTTGCCCGTGCGTATGAAGCAGCGCGCGTCGAGATCATTATAGGCCACCAGCCGCGCCACTGAAATTCCATAGCGGCGCGCGATCAGCAGACAGCTATCGCCATCGCGCACGGTATAGGCCATGGGTTCATTTGGTTTTTCGGCCGGCACCTGGGTTGGAATGCGGGTCGAAGTTGCCACCGTAGTCGGCGTCGATGTGGGCCGTGAAGTGGCTATGGGCAATGCCGTTGCGGTCGATGTGGGTTGCGGCGTTTGTGTTGCGGCGCGGGTTGCCGTCTGGGTCGGCAAAGGCGTGGCCGATGGCTGTGTCGTCGGGGTTGTGCTGGGCTGCGGTGTTTCTGATGCGGCCGTGGTTGCGCTGGGCGTGCTTGTGAGCGACGGGCTATCAGTCGCAGCCGATATGCTCGATGTGGCTTCGACCACCACCGTCGCCGTTTCAGACACAACTTGCGCAGCCTGTGCTTCGATCGTTGCGGATACTAGATCAGCCGCGACCACTTGAGTGCCAGACATGGAATCCGTCACCGGCAGCATCGCCGCCGCATCTTCAACCATTGTCGAACCTTCGGGCGTAGACCCTGAAAACACCACCGCAATCTTTACTGTGGCGACGGGAGGCAACGTCGGTGTGGTGGTGGTGGGGCTCTGGCTGTTGAACAGGCCGATGCGAAACAATAATCCACCCAACACCAACGCACACACGGCAACCAGCCCGGCCAGGATGACCCGAATCGAAGGGATACGCGGCGCTGCGACGACCACAGGCGCGCTGGATTTCTGCGTATGTGTAGTCGCAGTCGCAACTTCTACCGGCGGCGATTGAATCGCTTCTTTCAGCCACGCCTGCGTATTCGCTGTAGACGGCGGCGCAAGTGGCGGCGTAGGTTTGGCAGGTTGGTTTAGCGCTGGCGTGGGCCGAGTCGGTGGTTTGGCAGCAGCAGACCCGAGAGATGGTTTGCTGGCGGCTGAGTCTGGTGCAGCAAGCGGCTTCACTGAAGCCGTATCTGACAAGGGTGGCCTGGCTGGCGGCGTCTTTGCAGAGGCAACTTTTGCAGCCGAGGCCAGTTGATCGAGCTGGGTGGGCGTGAGCCGGGCACGCTCCGCTGACTGGGCGGAGTCCTTGCCCTGACGACCTTCAGCCGCCGCGGCAGCCGATGCCAAAGCACCCGGTTTGGTTGCAACTTGACGATTCGTCTCCGTGTCCTGGCCGAGTTTCGCATCGTTCCGAGCCGGCGCACCCTTTTGCTGGCGCATCTGACTGGCGGGGGGTAGGGTTTCGCCGCAGACCGGACATACCGTATCTGTGGCAGAAACGTGCGATTTACAGGCTGGACAGCGCAGCGAATCGCCATTTTTCGAAAAGCGACGCACTTCCAAAGTTCTTTTCCTCTTACTCCTCTAGGCTTGGCACTTCAATTACACGCTGCAACGACCCTAACTGATCCAAGGTCAGTTCACACAGGTTAGACGGCCAGTATTTGGCGTCCAAGACATCTTTTGAGCTTGAGTGATGTCTGCCATGTGCGGCGTTGCGTTAGTACATCTGCCAGCGTCCGGGCTCTGGCGCGGCCCATGAAACCGACGCCAGCAAGTATAGTTGTCACTTAGTCGCAGTTCCAGAGATGTACCGCACATCTGTTGCTTTGTTCAAATAGATGCCAATAGAGGCAGGTGCATTACAGACATTAATTGCGGCCATCAAAATCAAAACGCTTTAAGACTAGGAGATTCATAACTATCATGGAAATACCAAATTGGAAGGAATGGATGAAGCAGCCGCTGGTGTGGACCGAACGCATTCGCAGCCGCGCGCTGGTGTGGACGCCGGATGCACACTGGTTCATCAACGACCCCCTCGGCCCCCTGCCTCACTCACACGACGACGCCAGCGAGATCATCTACATCGCGGCCGGTCAGATGGACATTCAAGTGGGCGAAACCAGGCAGCGGGTTGGGCCGGGCGAGCTGTTGTTTATGCCGCCGGATCGCTTTCACAACTACTGGCTGGTCGGCGATGAAACTGTGTGCCTGTATGTGCTGGTGACGCCGAAC
>JBBQST010000493.1:0-3031 GCA_038213625.1 Thermoflexales bacterium | reverse complement strand
ATGGTTTGTTTGTCTTCACCCTGCTAAAGCCCTGACTTCAACCCGTCTTCACAACAACTTTCGAAACGCCTCGACCACATCTCGCTTGGCCGCCTCATCAAACGTGGTCGCGCCATGCCACGCCTCGGCCAACGCCTGCACTACCGACTCGCGCGGCAAATCCGGGCGGCCTGCCAACAGCTTCTTGAGGCGGCCCCACTGCGGCAGTTTGCCCAATTGATGAGCGAACTCTGTGGCCAGCACACGCGCGGCCAGATCGAGATCCGTGACGTCCAGGCGTTCTCCGCCAAGGATCAAATCGTGATAACGCAAAATGCGGCCGGCGGCCACGCGCTTGTTTAGCCGGTCGTACACATACTCCACCGGCTCGCTCAACCCGGCTGGATTCATCTCGCGCACCCAGCTCAGTTGCACCGCGCTGCCAAAGCCCAGCAAGGTGATTCGTTCGCCGTTGTAGCGGGTGATCTCGCGAATCTCCGAAGCCACAATCAGCATGTTGCGGCCGACGATGCTCTCGTCCATGAGCGCACACCGCCGGCCACCCGCCAAATCGTACTCATCGCTGCCGGTGCTGGTGCGCACGGCCAGGTGGTCGAGGAAGCCGGCCATGTGGCAGCGTGGGATCGCTTCGAGCAAGGCAGGGCTAAAAGCCGGCACGGCATCATCGGCCCCATCGATTTCGCCCACGCCCAATAAACCAGCCTCTTTGCACACATCCAACAGTTGCGCCCACGTCTGCGCTACCTCACGCGCCACATGCGCATTGATGCCAAATTGAAAGCACACCTTGCCGTCGAAGTCATGTTGCGCCGCATACGCATACGAGTTAGCCAGCAAAAAGTAGTCGCTGACGTTCTGGCCTTTTTTGATGAGGCCGGCCCGGTTGCGGCGCTGCACCTGATCATCACGGCTCAAGCGCATCAGCAGATCGCGGCCGCTCACCAGTGCCGCCAACAACGCCACCTCGCGCACACAACTATAGTATTGTGCCTCGATCAACATGCGTGCATAGCGCGGGTGGGCGGGAATGCGCAACATCTGCCGGCCCACATCGGTGATGACGCCGCAGCGATCAGAATCGTCGCGATCGAAATCGCCATGCACCGCCCCCAGACTTTCCAGCAGCGCCTCGGCCGCCAGCAGTCTGACCTCGTCAGGCTTGTCGAGAAAATCGAAATGAGCCACATCGTGCACGCCCAGCGAATGCAGCAACAGCACCACCGCCGACAGCTCGGTGCGCTGCACTTCCGGCATATTTTTGAGCGCGCGCGCCGCCTGGTTTTTCTGCGACCACAAGCGATAGGCCACACCCGGCGCGACGCGCCCCGCCCGCCCCGCGCGCTGGTCGGCCGAGGCTTGCGAGATCGGCTCGAAGTGCAACGTGTTGATCCCACGCTGTGGATCGTAGCGGGCGATGCGGGCCTGGCCGCTGTCGATGACATAGCGAATGCCGGGAATGGTGATCGACGTTTCGGCCACGTTCGTGGCCACAATCACGCGCCGATATTCGGCCGGCGCAAAGATGCGATCCTGCTCACGCGGCGGCATCTCGCCGTGCAACGCCAGCATCACCGGCGGCGTGCCCGGGCCATTCTGCTCGTGCCACACGCGTTTTGTCTCTTCAATTGTGCGGTTGATCTCGTTCATGCCAGGCATGAACACCAGCACATCGCCGGCCTCGGTCTGCTGCAAAATCTCCACCGCCTGCTTCGCCGCGCGCTCCCACACCGGCCCATCGTCGTCCCAGCTTTGGTAGCGAATATCCACCGGATAACTGCGGCCCAGCGATTCGAGAATGGGCACGGGGTCGGCATCGTTTGGGCTGGCCAAATAATCAGCAACCGGCCGTGCTTCGAGGGTGGCCGACATGACCACCAGCAACAGATCGGGCCGCGCCTGTTGCTGCAATTGCTTGCACCAGGCCAGAGCCATATCGCTCAACAAATTGCGCTCGTGAAACTCGTCGAACAGCACGGCATCCACGCCGGCCAGCGTGGGATCGCTCTGCAACCAGCGCAGCAAAATGCCCTCGGTCACAAACGCAATGCGCGTGTCGTTGCCCAACTGCTCATCGAAGCGCACCTGATAGCCGACCAATCCACCCAGCGGCACGGCCATCTCCTCGGCCACTCGCCGCGCCACGCTGCGCGCCGCCACACGCCGGGGCTGCAACACCACGATGCGCTTGTGGCCGCGGCCGTGGGCCACGAGGTCCTCGTAGAGCATCTGGCACACCTGGGTGGTTTTGCCGCTGCCAGTCGGCGCAATCAGCACCAGCCGGTTGTGGGTGTTCCAGGTTTGGCGCAGTGCGTCGCGCAGTTCGTAAATGGGGAGATCGAGTTGCATGGCGGCGGCGATTCTACGCGGTGTTGCCGGATTCAGTCGGGGATTCGTTCACGTCTTACGTGTCACGTGCACGTGCACGAATCCCCGGCTGACTCCGGCGACAACCTTATTCCGCGCTCGCGTTCAGAACGGGATTGGAAATAACCTGCCCCATTGCGCGCTCCGGCTGAGCCAGCTCAAAACGCAACTGTGCATGGCCCACCCGCAGCGCATCACGCGGCCGCAGCGGGCTGCGCATCACCCGAGCCTCATTGACAAAGGTGCCGTTGCGGCTGGCGTTGTCCTCGACAAACCAACAGCCTTCCGCCCCATCCCACACCAGTTGCGCGTGGCGGGCCGACATCTGCGCATCGTCCACATAGATCAGCGAATTGGGGTCGCGGCCGATCCAGGCATTGCGCTCAATTTTGAACACGCGCACCGGCTGTTGGGCCGCGTTGAGTAACGTGAGGGTGGCGGGCAGTGGAGCCAGCGCCGGTTTGGTCCGAACCGCCATTCGATTCTCATCGACCAGCAAATACAAGACCACGCCCAGGAAACCCAATAACGCCAGCGCCATCAGGATGCGCAATGCAAGCAACACGACTTCCATGTCAGGAAAACGACAGAAACGGGCGTGTGGCCCGTCTCTGTTCATCATCAATGTGATTACGCGGGCAATGGCGCGGGCAGGCTGCCCGTGCGG
>JBBQST010000492.1:0-3065 GCA_038213625.1 Thermoflexales bacterium | reverse complement strand
GGCCCCGTTCGTCTCGATGGCTACGGCGACTCTGCGGCGTTGTCTGAGGAGCTGCTGGCGCTCATTCGCCAGGGAAGCAAGCGCGCCGGCACTGGGCTGGTGTGGGCTATCGAAGCAGACCATGAGCCCATCCCCAAAGTCGGTGATATCGAAATCGTGCTCAATCATCGCAACGAGCCGGCGCTCGTCACTCGCATCACCCAGGTTGGTGTGGTGCCGTATGCCGAGGTGACGGCCGAGTATGCCGCCATCGAAGGCGAGGGCGATGGGTCGCTGGACTACTGGCGGCAGGCGCACTGGGCCTTCTTCTCGCGCGAGTGTCAACGGATCGGCCGCGAGCCCTCGGAGGACATGCCGGTCGTGTGCAGCGTCTTTGAGCTGCTGAATATTGTGCCGCTGCCGGCTAATTAGTCCCTCATCAAGTAAGCGTTAGACAAAACCGTAATAAAGCGGGTATACCGCGCCGTTGCACTTGGCTATACTTCTCTCTGTCGGATGCAGATCAAAATGTCCTGCATCAGTCAAAACGTTAAGGAGAATCACAATGGCTAAAGGACAAGTTACCAAAAAGTCGCCAAAGAAGAAACCCGCAAAGACGTTGATTGAGAAGCGAAAGGCTAAAGAGGAAAAGAAGAAGAACAAGTAACTCAGCCCGTTTAGTTCGAAAAGATGCAGCCCATGTTGCAACGAAGCCATTCTCGGCCGGATTCAACATGGCCTCCATCTCAACTCCAAGAAACAGGTCCGAACTCTCAGATGAGTTCGGACCTGTTTCTTTCTACTCAAAGCGTTTGCACAGATCGATGCTGAGTGACCCTATGCAGTAAGCTTGCGGCCACATGCAAGCTCAGCCGCAACGCCGTAATGTCGCGCGCAACGTCGCCATCGTCGCCGGCGCCTACATCCTCAGCAATCTGGCCGGCTTCGGCGCCCGTCTCATCATCGCCGCCAACTTCGACCGCGATGCCACCGACGCTTTTTGGACCGCCTTTCGCATCCCCGACCTGCTGTTCATGCTGCTGGCCGGCGGCGCGCTGGCCTCGGCTTTCATTCCCACCTACGCTGGCCGGCTGGCCCAAAATGAATACGCGGCCGCGTGGGCGCTGGCCCGGCGCGTGGCCTTGCTCGTCTTTCTGGTGATGCTGGGTGTGGCCGCCCTCGCAGCCCTGTTTGCGCCCTGGCTCATTCAAACCCTCGTCGCGCCGCAATTCCCAGCCGACAAAGCCGCGCTCACCGCCTCGCTGATGCGGCTCATGCTCATCAGCACCGTCATCTTTAGCGTCAGCGGCTTGCTGATGGGACTGCTGCAAAGCAATGGCTCGTTTCTTGCCCCAGCCCTCGCGCCCGCGCTGTATCAACTGGGTCTGGTATTCGGCGCAACCGTGCTCAGCCGATTCGGCATCTACGGCGTGGCGGCCGGTGTCGTGATCGGCGCGCTGTTGCACCTTGGCGTGCAATTACCCGCACTGGCAAAAATCAATCTCAAAACTCGCAACACGACCAGCACCCCAATCCCCCTTCCCCATTCCCCCCTCCAATCTGATGTGGGCCAAGGGGACTTGGGCCAGATTTTGCGACTGATGCCACCGCGCATCGCCGGCTCGGGTGCCGTCGAGATCAACCGCATCGTCAACAGTAATTTAGCCAGCGGCATGGGTGCGGGCGCGCCTTCGGCCATGAGCAACGCCTGGGCCATTTTTATTTTGCCGCAAGCCGTGATTGGGCAGGCCATCAGCACCGTGCTATTTCCATCCATCAGCATGCAGGCGGCCAAAGGCGATACGGCCGCGTTTGCGCAGGGGCTCACCCGCGCGCTCAATGTGGTGGTGCTGCTGAGTATGCCGGCGATGGCCGGCCTGATCGTGCTTGGCCAGCCGCTGATTCGCGTTCTATTTCAGCGCGGCCAATTCGATGCCACCGACACGGCCCAAGTGGCATTTGCGCTGGCCTGGTTCGCGGTGGGGCTGGTCGCGCACGCCGCGCTGGAATTGGTGACGCGCGCGTTCTATGCCCTGAAAGACAGTCGCACGCCGGCCCTGTTCAGCGTTGTCAGTGTGGCAATCAATGTGCCGCTGAGCCTGTTATTGTCGGGGGCATTTGCAGCGCGGGGTTGGATGCCGTTTGGCGGCCTGGCCTTGGCGCTCTCGCTGTCCACCATCATCGAAACGCTGGTGTTATTCGTGATTTTGTCGCGCCGTGCGCCGGACCTGCGCGCCAAATCCATCGCCGTCACGTTTGCCAAGAGCGCCATCGCTGCCGGCGCGATGGCACTCTTGTTGTTGGGATTGCGTTCAGTCGGCGGCGATAGCTTGCTCGTCACAGCAGCGGCAATCGTGCTGGGCGCGCTGGTCTACTTTGGCCTGATGTGGCTGTTGCGCAGCGAAGAAGCCCGCTTTGTGGTTGGCCTCGTGGGCGGTCGATTGCGCCGTTCCTCGTAGAGACGTTCCGCTGGAACGTCTTCTTTCTTCCCCATCGGCATATGTGATCTCGACGCGGAAGACGTTCCAGCGGAACGTCTCTACCATTACGCTTAGGCTTTCAATGCTTGGTCCAAATCGGCCAGCAAATCTTCCACATTCTCGATGCCAACGCTGAGCCGGATGAGCGCGGGGCTGACTTCGAGCGGCGACCCCGCCACACTCATGTGGGTCATGCCGGCCGGCACCTCAATCAAGCTCTCCACCCCACCCAACGAATCAGCCAGCGTGAACAGTTTCGTCGCCTCGACCACACGCTTGGCCTGGGCCGCATCGCTCACCAGGAACGAGATCATGCCGCCGAAGCCGCATGTCATTTGCTGCTTGGCTGTCTCATGATCAGGGTGCGACTTGAGGCCGGGGTAAATCACCTGCTCCACCTGCTTCTGACTCTCCAGCCATGTCGCGATCTTGAGGGCATTGGCGCAGTGCCTGTCCATGCGCACGTGCAGGGTTTTGATGCCGCGCAACACCAGAAAGCAGTCCTGCGGCCCTGGCACTGCGCCGATCGCATTTTGCAAAAACTTGAGCTGCTTGAAGACCTCGGTGTCGTTGAGCACGATCAGGCCATTCACCACATCGCTGTGG
>JBBQST010000491.1:0-3085 GCA_038213625.1 Thermoflexales bacterium | reverse complement strand
TCACCACTGGCAGGAGCGCAACCCGGTGACGACCGAGGCGCTGGTGCAACTGACGCTGGGCGCGCCGCAACTGCTCTACAACGGCGGCTTGCTATCTGCGCCGGTGCGCTACTTCGATGCAGATCGCAACCGGCCCGGCTTGCCGTTGGACGTAGCGGCATTAGTCACCGAAGTCACAGGCGAAGTGATTGCGATGAACCTGGTGAATTTGCACACAGTGCAATCGCGGCAGGTGTTGATCCAGGCCGGCAGCTTTGGCGAGCACACTTTTACCCAGGTGAGCTACACTGGCCGCGCCACCGACAGCGCCTATCCCAAGGCCGGCGCGCGCTATGAATATGGTGCCGGCGAAATGTTTCCACCCGATCCCGAGCCGACTGAGTTTCACATCGAGGTGAACGGCCCGCATCTGGAAGTGGAGTTGCCGCCGAACACCCAGATTCAACTTCGGCTGGAAATGCGGCGCTATGTGAATGCCGCGTCCTACGAGGGTTTCACAAAAGCCTGAAAAGCCTGAGTTGTAGGAATGAAGCCAGCGCAATAATAGGCCGCATGAATCATCAAATGCGCTGGTTCGAAACCAACGCCGTTCGGGAGCGGGGTTAGCCGTTGGCATGACACAGACTTCCACGTTGACAATCGAGGACATTCGGCGTGCGCTATTGCAACCGCTGCCCGGCCTGCCCGCGCAGTTGCGCATGTCACCACCCGGCCGGCCGAATCAACAATCTCCCGACAGCCAGCCAGCACGCGAGGCCGGTGTATTGTTGTTGCTATATCCCAGGCAGGATCAACTTCATTTTGTGCTCACCCGCCGCGCCGAGCGGCTCGGCAGCCACAAAGGCCAAATCTCGCTGCCGGGCGGACGCTGCGAGCCCACCGACCGCAACTTCGTTGATACGGCCCTGCGCGAGACTTTTGAAGAATTGGGCATTGCGTCAGAGACAGTCCAAGTGCTAGGTCAACTCACGCCCCTGTATGTGCTGCCCAGCAATTTCATGGTTCACCCCGTAGTGGGTTACTCAGACCAGCCGCCCATTTTTGTGCCAAACTCCGACGAGGTGGCCGAGGTGATTGAAGTGCCGCTATGGCTCGTGCTCGACCCGGCCACCAAAGGAAATGAGTTGCGCTCGCTCATCAGTCGGAACGGCCAGCAAGTTCTGACGCCGCACTATCGCATCGGCAGCCACTCCGTGTGGGGGGCCACGGCCATGGTGCTGAGTGAGTTCGAGGCACTGCTCAATATTTAGATCAGGAGATGGGAATGAAAGACAAAGTCGTGGTGATTTCGGGTGCAACGGGTAGCTCCGGGCCAACGATTGCACGGGTATTTGCCGAGGCCGGCGCGCGGCTGGCGTTTGCCGACCGCAACCCAGCCAAGTTGAACGAGCTCTCCAAAACGCTCAATTTACCAGCCAATCGAATCCACATCGACCCGCTGGATTTGTCGGACCCAGCACGCACGCAGCAATGGAGCGCTGGCGTGTTGAATCGCTTTGGCCAGATCGATGTGGTGCTGCATCTGGCGGGCGGCTGGCGCGGCAATAGCAGCATCGCCGATATTTCACTGGCCGATTGGGAATTTTTGCACGAGGTCAATATTCTGACGGTGCTGCATTTGATGCGCGCCACGGCGAATGCCTTGCGTGCCAGCCGTGGCCGCTGGATCATGGTGTCCTCGCCGCAAGCCCAACATCCCTCGCACGGCAACGCGCTGTATGCGGCATCCAAGGCGGCGGCAGAAACCCTCACCCTCTCGCTGGCCGATGAGTTCAAGGGCAGCGGCGCAACGGCCAACATCATTCAAGTGAATGCGATTGTGACGCCCAAAATGCAGGCCGATGAACCCAACAAAGACTACTCAACCTTCGTTTCGGCCGAAGATATGGCCAAGGCCATGTTGTATGTGAGCCAACCGGGGGCCGGCCAGATCAACGGCCAGCGCCTGCCCCTGTTTGGAGCAGCTTAATCTGCTGGAATGGAGGCTTCAGCCGACTCTGGCCCGCAGACGGGCAACCAGAGTCGGCTGAAGCCTCCATTCCAGTAAATAGCGAATCGAGACATTCATGAAAATAACCCGAATCACCCCCATCATGGCCGACGGCGGCCACCGCATCATCGTGTTTGTGAAAGTGGAGACGGATCAACCTGGCCTGTTTGGCTGGGGCGAAGCCACGGTCGAGGGCAAACCGCGCGCGCTGGTTGGCTGCGTCGAGGATATGGCCCCGATGATCATCGGCCAGGACCCGCGCCGCATCGAGCACTGCTGGCAGATCCTGTACCGCAGTGGTTTCTGGCGGCTCGGCGTCATTGGCCTGTCGGTGCTCAGCGCCATCGATCAGGCGCTGTGGGACATCAAGGGCAAGGATCTGGGCGTGCCGGTGTATGAGCTGTTAGGCGGCCGCGTGCGCGACAAAATCCGCTGCTACACCCATTTTGCCGGCCCCACCACGCCCGACAAGGACTACGCCAACAACTTCGAGAGCGCGGTGAAGAGCGCCGTGTCGAAGACAGAACGAGGCTGGACCGCGATCAAAACCGTGCCGGTGCCGATTACCAACGTCATTGATGGGCCGCGCAAGCTGGACTATGCCAAGGCTTTTTTGCAGGCCATTCGCGAGGCCGTGGGCGATGAGGTCGATATTTTGCTGGACATGCACGGCCGGTTGACGCCGCAAATGGCGATTCAGTACGCCCATCGGCTGGAGCCGTATTCGCCCTTCTTTTTGGAGGAGCCGTGCCAGGCCGAGAACCCGGCCGTGATGGCGCGTGTGGCCCAGGCCACCAGCATTCCCATCGCCACCGGCGAGCGACTGTTCCTGCGCTGGGGCTTCCGCGAGATTTTGGAGACGGGCGGCGCAAGTCTGTTGCAGCCCGACCCATGCCACTGCGGCGGCATCAGCGAAACCATGCGGATTGCCTCGATGGCGATGACCTATTACGCGGGTTTGGCACCGCACAATCCATATGGGCCGCTCGCCGTCGCCGTCAGTGCCCACATCGATTTCGCCTCGCCCAACTTTGTGATCCAGGAAATGATCGACCCGGCCTCGGCACCCGAGGCACAGGCGTTGGTGAAAGAGCC
>JBBQST010000490.1:0-3093 GCA_038213625.1 Thermoflexales bacterium | reverse complement strand
ATCGGCAAATTGTGCTTTGTCGCCAGTTCGACACCACGGGCCAGACACCAATCGCCCAGGCACAGCTTCTCATCGGCGCTGATGGCCTCGCCGCACAGGCTTTTGAGCAGCACGCGTTCGGCATCGGCATCCTCACGTTTGTGCCACAGCAGCGTGCGGTTGTAGGCGTGCTGAGTTTTAATCGCAATGGCCAGCGGCCCATACTTGGCAAAGATCGCCTCGAAGCCCTGCCGCAAAGTGGCCAGGTCCTTGAGTTCAATACCGGCTTCGCGCTGAATATCTTCGGGATACACATTGCCGCAGGTCCAACCCCACCACGACAGGTCGTATAAAAAGAAGTCGGGGCCGCTGGCATCGGGCCGCGTCACGGCTTCAAAGTCATCGACCTGGATGTGATCGAGATTGGCTACCTCTTTGAGCAGGTGCAGGCGTTGGCCGGGCGTGTGCATGTGTTTTGCCAGCGGCGCGGCCTTCTCCACCGCATTGGCGCTGATCTCGTCGATGCCAAACAAATTTTGGGCCACCCAGCGCACGCCCTCGCCGTAGCCGGTGAATTGCATGCGCTCCCATGCCACTCGAATGCCCTCGAACCGGCCGCGCACATCGGGGTCGCTGGCATCGCCCAGGCGCTTGACGGCCGCGGCACTCGCGCCGGCCGAAACCAAATCCGAGGTCGAGTAGCCATCGAACAGGCTTTGCAGAATGTCGGGGCCGTTGTCTACAAACGCCGGCTCCTTGCTCATGTGCTCGTGCGTGTCCACCATCGGCGTGGACTGGATGTGTTGTTCGAGATCAGTCATAGTTGGTTGCTGGTGGCTGGTGATGGGTTGCTAGCGACTGGCTGCTGGCTAAGACTAGCGGCCAGCAGCCAACAGCCAGCCGCCTCCGCTGTCATCAACTACTGGCCCGCTTCAATCGGTCGGCAATGGCCTCGCCGATGCCGGTGTCTAGAATTTGAGTGATGAGGATGGTGTCGACATGGGCGCTATCCAGGCTGCGCAGGCCGGCGTAGATGTGGCGCGCCACATCCTCCAGCGTATTTCCCAACACAAAATGTGGGCCGGCCAGAGTTTGGCACGCCTCGCGCTGATTGTCCAAAAGTAGCAGCCCCACTTTTTTGCGCATGGCGGTCAGGGCGGCGTGATTGGCTCCCAATGCATCCACATCCTTGACGATGAGCAGTTGTGCCGCCGGCGCATAGTGTTTTTCCAGAAGGCCGGGAGACGGTAGATGAGAGACGACGGACGACGGACGGCGGACGGCCAGTGTCACGCCAAGCACCTGTTCAATTTGCTCGCGAGTGATGCCGCCGGGGCGCAGGATCATGGGTGGGTTGACGGTCACGTCCAACACCGTGCTCTCAACGCCAATCGTCGTCGGCCCGCCATCCAACACCAGATCAATGCGGCCATCGAGATCGTCCAGCACATGTTGGGCCGTGGTGGGGCTGACGTGGCCGAAGCGGTTGGCGCTGGGCGCGGCAATCGGCACACCAGCACGCTTGATCAACGCCAGGGCCACCGGGTGATTGGGCATGCGAATGGCCACCTTGTCGCCGCCGGCCGTGACGATGGGCGGAATCACATCGCGTTTGGGCAGCACCAACGTGAGCGGGCCGGGCCAGAAGGCTTCGGTGAGTTGCTTCACAATCGCCGACAGAAGTCGGACCTCTGCCAGAGGTCCGACTTCTAAATCTGCAACATGCACGATCAGTGGATCATTCAGCGCGCGTTGCTTGGCCTCAAAAATTCTGGCCGCCGCATCCGCATCCAGCGCGTTAGCTCCCAGTCCATACACAGTCTCGGTGGGAAAGGCAACCAACCGGCCGTGGCGAATGTGATCGGCCGCGAGTGCGATGGCCGCATCAGCCTGCGCCGCATCATCAAGCTTCAAAACTTGCGTGTGCATTACAACGGCCGCACCAACAGCCAGAGTGACACGGTTAGCCCGGCCACAATAACAAAGCCGCGAATGATGTTTTGGGGGACGCGTTTGGCATAGCGCGCGCCGAGGTAGCCGCCGGTCAGCCCACCTACCGCCATCAACAGCGCAATCGGCAGAACCACGCGGCCCTGAATGATGAAGTAGGCCAGTGCCACGCCGTTGATCACGGTGGCCATCGTCACCTTGATCGCGTTCATACGATGGATATCGCGCAGGCCCATGATGCTGAGCGAGGCCAGCATCAGAATGCCGATGCCGGCCCCAAAGTAGCCGCCGTAGATCGACACCGCCAGCTGAAACAAAATGCCCCAGATGTTGCCGGCCCGGCTCACCCCACGGTGGTCCATCACCTCGGCCGACACCTTGCGCGAGAGCCGCGTAATCACTTGTTGTGAGGCAAACAGCAAGGTCGCAAACAGCACCAGAAACGGCACAATGCGATTGAACACGGCGTTACTCGTGCCCAGCAGCAACACCGCGCCGAGGGCCGCGCCGACGATGCTGGGAATGAGTAGCCGAATGAGCAGGCCGCGTTGGGCCAGCGCATCCTCGCGGTAGGCCACAATGCTGCCGATGGAGCCGGGAAATGTGGCCGCGTTGTTGGTGGCATTAGCCAGGATCGAGGGCACACCGGATGCGATCAAAATGGGAAAGGAGATGAGGCTACCGCCGCCGGCCACCGAGTTGATGGCACCGGCGGTGATGGCCGAGAGGAAGATGGCGATGAGGCTAAATAAGCTCAATGATTCGACTGAAAAGGGCATGGTGAGCGGGATTGTATACGCCAGTGGTCGGAGCGCTTCAAGCGCCATATGTCAGATCAATATTAGCAATCTAACATCTGCGAATAGCCTCGCTTCTCTAAGCTGCTGTGTATGTCGCACCAACATGGATCAATTCATTCACCTCTGCAAGCAGGCCATTACTATCACATCTACAACCGTGGCAATAACCGAGAGAATCTTTTTCTAGAGGAGCGAAACTATCGCTATTTTCTACAGCTATACGCGAAGTATGTACATCCTGTTATGGATACTTTTGCTTATTGTTTGATGCGCAATCACTTTCATTTGTTGGTGCGTGTGAAGCCAGAAGCCGTAGCCCAGCGGGGGGGGGGCGGGGAACCCACCCCCCCCCACGAATCGGGCC
>JBBQST010000489.1:0-3111 GCA_038213625.1 Thermoflexales bacterium | reverse complement strand
GAGGGGAGCACATCCCCCTCCCTTTCAGGGAGGGGTTAGGGGTGGGTTCTTCACCAGTGACAGTGTCAAGTCGCGACTTATTGTTAGGGTGCTTTCCCGCTAAAGTTGGGAGAGCCATTATTAGATAACTACTCAGCCTTACTCGACAATTGAGGCAGCTACACCCTTATGGGCTGAGTCGTTACGTTCAAAATTCAAATGCATCTTTCGCCGCCCCCTTAGAGCAACCCATGGAAAGCACCTCCTTTAATTCCACCTCCGCCATCGTCGCGGTGGATATCGGCGGCACCAAGATTGCCGCAGGGTTGGTCGATGCGGTTGGCAACGTGCACCATCGCCGCGAAGTGCCCACGGTGGCCGACCACGCCGATGCCATCACCGGCCGCGCGCTGGCCGTGTGCCGCAGCGTTTTGGAGCAGGCGTGCACGTACAATGCCACAGTAAACACCCCAGTAAACATCGGCGGCATTGGCATCTCAACCGGTGGCGATGTGGATGTGGCCGGCGGTGCGATTGCCTATGCCACACCGCTGTTGCCGGGCTGGGCCGGCCTGCCCTTGCGCGAGCGGTTTGAGGCCGAGTTCCAATCCGAGATTCGCCACATTCGCATCGACAACGACGGCAACTGCGCCGCTTTGGCCGAGGCGATGCATGGAGCCGGCCGAGGCTTTTCGCACGTGCTCACGCTCATCGTCGGCACTGGGATTGGGGCCGGCTATGTGGTGAACGGCGAGGTGTTGCGCGGCGCATCTGGCGGTGCACTCAACCCCGGCCAGATCAGGGTGCCAGGGACTTCACACACGTACGAGGACGTCATTGCCAGTGGCCCGTTGAGCCGGCAGCGTGGTAAATCCATCCAGGCCATTGCCGCCGAGGTAGCCGCACAACCTGCATTACCGACTGATATTGCTGCAGCGGCCGACCAATTGGGGCATTTGGCAGCGGCGTGCGCGGCCATCCTCGATCCCAACTGCATTGTTATTGCCGGCAGCATTTTGCTGTTCGGCGAGCGCTTCCTAAGCCGCGCACAATCCGCATTTCGCGAACAGGCCCGGCCGCCCCATCAGCATCTGCCGTTGCACCCGTCACCATTGGGTGCCAACGCGGCGCTGGTCGGAGCCGCGTGTTTGTTTCGTTTGCCATTGCGCTGACGACAAGCCTGGCCAAACGCCGCTTTGCAGGGGTCAGGGTTTGGAAGCGACTATAGTAATGGCGCACTCGCGGCGCGAGTGCGCCTCATCCATTCACCTGCCAACATGAACTACACACCACAACGCATCCACATTGTCGGCACACCGGGGGCCGGTAAAACCACATTGGCCCGCCGGCTGGCCCACCAGCTTGACCTGCCCTTTATCGAACTGGATGCGCTGTTTTGGGGGCCGCACTGGTTGCCGGCCGAGCCACAGGTGTTTCGTCGACGCGTGATGGCGTCGGTGCGCGACCCGCGCTGGGTGGCTTGCGGCAATCACATCAGCGCGCGCGATCTGGTGTGGGCGCGGGCCGAGGTGGTGGTCTGGCTGGATTACCCCAACCTGCTGAGCCTGGGACATCTGGTGCAACGCGGCGTCGACAAGGTGCAAACCAACCTGCGCACCTGGCTGCGCGGCCAACGCGCGCCCGCCTTCAGCCACGACTCATTGCTGCTCTACGGCTTTCGCGCCCGTCAGGAACGCAAGGCCAATTTTGGGCCGCTGCTGGCCCAACGCGAGTTTACCCATCTCAAAGTGCTACGCTTTCGCCGGCCAGCAGAGATGGAGGCGTGGTTGGTCGGGTTGGTGGCCGGCGATGAGGTGCGGGGTCAGCGCGCCCTGGGCAGCCGGGTATAACTCTGCGACTCTGGGTTTTGACATTGGATTTCGTGCGTAGAATTCAATATGGCTTCAGCCCCTGTTCACCTGGATTTACCGATGCCGGCGATTGCCGAATTTTGCAAGAAGTGGCAGATTCGCGAATTTGCCCTGTTTGGCTCGGTGCTGCGCGATGACTTCCGGCCAGACAGCGATGTGGATGTGCTGGTGACCTTTGTTGAACATGCGCCGTGGTCCCTGTTTGATTTCGTTGATATGCAAAATGAGCTTAAAGCACTCTTCGGTCGCGATGTAGACTTTGTCTCAAAAAGAGGCATTGAATCAAGCCGTAATTATTTGCGCCGACAATCGATTCTTGATAGCGCGCGGGTGATTTATGGAGCGTGATTCAAAGAGTTTGCTAGATATGCTTGATTCTGCGCAGCTTGCAATTGAATATGTTGGCAACTACGATCTTCAAACTTTTACGAATGACACACGCGTTCAAGACGCAGTGATTCGTCGGCTTGAAGTCATCGGTGAAGCGGCAAAACGAATTTCATCTGCAAGGCGCAAGGAATGGCAGCATCTCCCCTGGTCTCAAATGATTGGGCTAAGAAATATTGTTATCCATGAATATGACAACGTCGATATTGAAGCGCTCTGGAATACCGTGATCAAAGACCTACCCAATTTAATTACTGAAATTGCCTTGTTACTTCCTAAAGAGTAAATGGCTGTTTCTTTGATCCCATCTCTGCACAGCCGCCGTAAAATTCACCCATGCTTCCCACACACATTCATATGGATTTACCGATGCCGGCCATTGCCGAATTTTGCAAGAAGTGGCAGATTCGCGAATTTGCACTCTTCGGCTCCGTGCTGCGCGACGACTTCCGGCCGGACAGTGATGTGGATGTGCTGGTGACCTATATGCCAAGCGCGCATCCATCCCTGTTTAGCCTGGTTCAAATGGAAGCGGAATTAAAAAAGATATTTGGCCGAGACGTTGATCTTGTAGATCGCCTCAGCGTAGAGAGCAGTGAAAATTACATTCGCCGCCGGAATGTTTTGACCTCAGCTATCATCGTTTACTCGGCTGAGAAATTAAATATAGCGTCTTGATGCTATCGTGCCGCCTGATCAAGAATGATCACCCCCCCGTCCTTCATCCCGGCCATCCACGCCAGCATCGCCCAGCACCGGCCGGCCATCCTCCAGTTCATGCGCGACATCTGCGCCATTCCCAGCATGGACTCGCGCATCGGCGCAGTGGGCGAGCGCGTGATCGCGGAGATGCGGCTGCTTGGCTTCGATGAGG
>JBBQST010000488.1:0-3116 GCA_038213625.1 Thermoflexales bacterium | reverse complement strand
CAAACCAGGGTAGGGGCGTCCGCCGGACGCCCAAGCGGAAATCTGGCACGAAACGAAGGGCGTGCACGAGGTGTCTTGCCCAATTGACGGTGTGCGTGCTCAGTGACGGACTTATCAGCCCAGGTCGGGCGTCCGCCGGACGCCCCTACGACAAATCCCGCATGAAGCCCCTCAGTTCTAGAGATTGCCCCTTTTGGCGAATGCACCCCCCACCCGCCCACACTCGACCTCCTGTACAATCCCCTCGGCGCGGACATGTTTGACAACCACGATACCCTCACCATCATCCTAATTGCGGCCGTCGCGATCTTCCTCATCGCCGCGATTGTGTTGATCGTTATGCTGGCCACCAGCAACAGCGACCGGCACAATTCACGCCCCAGCTTTGTGCCCATCAACGACCGCACCCTGTCTGGCTCGGCTTCGGGCAAGCGCCGCTCGGGTGCCACCAGCGCCATGATCGTGTGCATCAGCGGCAAGCAGCAGGGCAAAAAGGCCGGCTTCCGCACCGGCAAGGTCACCCTGGGCCGTGGGCCGGAGAACGACATCGTGATCGAGGAGCCGCTGATCTCGCGCGTGCACGCCGAGGTGAAATATGAGCACGGCGCGTTCTCGCTCGAAGACCCCGGCAGCGTCAACGGCATCTGGATGAAGGGCCAGCGCGTGCTGCAAATCAAGCTCAAAGACGGCGACCAGTTTCGCGTTGGCCGCAACGTGTTCGCGCTGGTGATGCCGGGCAGCGGCCTGCCCAGCTCTGCGCCAGACGAGGAGCGGCCGGCGGCAGCGAAGCCACGCCGCAATATCAATGCCCAGCTCGAAGGCTATGACATCGAGGGCAAAATCGACGAGGGCGGCCAGGCCATTGTCTACAAGGCGCGCAATGTGCAAACCGGCCAGATCGTGGCCATCAAGTATCTGGCAAACCTGCCCTACGACGCCGACGGCCAGTATTTCCGGGCCAAGTTTGAGCAGCAGATCGCCATCGGCACCACGATCCGCCACCCGCACTGTGTCGAAATTTATGGCGGGAATGCCAAGGCCGAGATCCCCTACCTGATCGAGGAATACCTGCCGAATGGCACCCTGGCCGACCGGCTGAAGAATGGCCGGCTCAACCAGCAGGACATCAGCATCATCGTGGGGCAGATATGCGACGCGATGGGCTATCTGCACAGCCGCGGCATTATTCACCGCGATATCGCCCCAAGCAACATCATGTTCGATGGGCGCATGAACGCCAAGCTGATCGACTTTGGCATCGCCCGGCTGGCCAGTGCACCCACCCGCACGGCCGCGGGCATGCTGGTCGGCAAGGCCAAATACATGAGCGTGGAGCAGGCGCGCGGCGAGATCGCCACCGAGCAGAGTGATTTATACGCGCTCGGCATCATTGCCTATCAAATGGCGGTGGGCAAGCCGCCGTTCGATGGGGCTGATCTGGATGTGATCAAGCAGCATCTGGAGGCCAAACCGCAGAACCCGCGCGAGATTGTGCCGACGCTGACCGAGCAATTGAGCTATGCGATTTTGAAGGCGCTGGAGAAGGACCCGGCCAAACGCTTCCAGAATGCGCGCGAGATGGCCACGGCCTTTGGCTACTTCAAGACCTTCTCGTCCAGCGCCGACCACATCAGCACCGAGCAGCCGGAGATGACGGCCAACACCGGCGGCGTGCGGTCGGCCATGCCCACCCGCCCCAAGCTGCGCGTCAAGCCCAGCGGCAAGGTCGTCCCCATCGTCAGCACGCGCATGATCCTGGCTCGCGATGTGCTGCATCCACCCGACAAGACCATCTCGCGCCAGCACGGCCACATCTATCACCAGAATGAAGTGTGGTGGATCAGCGAGATCCCCAACAACGTTAGCCAGAACGGCATTTATGTGAACGGCGACCGGGTGATCGAGCCCAAACCACTACTGGCCGGCGATGTGATCCGCCTGGGCGAGACTGAAATCGAAGTTTTGGATTAACGGGCCGTGGGCATGTGTTCAACCCGCTTGAGCCAAGAAATTCCTCGTATTTGCCGACACAGTCGCTTTATGTTGTAAGATGTTGTCAAAAACGGCTGAATTTCGACCTATTTTCCGAGAATTAACTTAGAAAACACCACAATTTCACTCATTTCTCAGATTCCCCTTAGAATTGGAAGGCACATTGGGCGCGATGAATTGCAAAAATGCCATGATGCGTTCAAAAGCTACTTTTCTTGGGGGGAAACGGAGTAATTGAGTTATGGATTTTTTGTCGTTACTACTGATTGGTGCCCTAATTGGAATGATTCTAGTCGTCAGCTTTCTCGCGGTGTTGTTGCGCACGCAGCAAAAAACCAAGCCCGCTGTCAAGCAATATGCGCGCAAACCCTCATCGGTGACCACCCAGCCGGCTGAACCCGTGATCGTGGCCTTTGTGCCGCCGGCCAAGCTGATGGAAGGCGAAGACACCCGTGTGCTGACCATGCCGGCAACCGCACCCACTGTGGTGGCCGCTGAGACGCCGCTACACCTGCACAATGCCTCCACCGGCGCCACCTGCACCATCACCAACCCCCGCACGATTCTGACTCGCGACATGATCGATCTGAACGACACGCAAATCTCGCGGGCCAATGGCATGTTCTACTTCCAGCACGGCCAGTGGTGGATCAGCGAACTGCCCAACATGCCCAGCCGCAACGGCCTCTTCATTAATGGCACCCGCGTCATCAATCCCGTCGTCATCAAGCCCAGCGACCATATTCGCGTGGGCCAGACGCTGCTGGTGGCGGAATAGCAGCGTAGGCGGCAGGGTTGAGAGAGTGGGGCGACCTGCAACTTAAGCACTCAATATCGATTTTAAAGATTTCGGATTTTAGACAGAATTTGTAACTACTCAGCCGCCGATTTTTAGACAGAATTTACAGAATGAAACAGAATGAAGACCTCTGCATTCTGTTAAATTTTGTTCATTCTGTCCAAAATCCGATCTGCATACAGATTTTTAATTGCTGATTCTTTCCAAAACGGCTGAGTAGTTCGTCAAGTAAAAGACTTTACGTATCCACGTCATTCCCGCGGAGGCGGGAATCCAGGCTTAACCCCGACGCGACAGTCGATTTAGCACTGGATTCCCGCCTCCG
>JBBQST010000487.1:0-3160 GCA_038213625.1 Thermoflexales bacterium | reverse complement strand
GTGTTGTTTTTGGGTGGGGGTGGTTTTTTTTTGTTGGGGGGCTCTCACACCACCACCTCCCCCCAACACCCCCACCCCCCCCCCCCCCCCCTCCCCCAAACAAAGACCCCTCTATCGATTTGTTTTCGTTACCGCGGCGACCAAAACGCCAGCGAACCCTGAGACAGGACGCGTGGGTTAATGCTGCCCGACGATTCTGTTTCCACCACGTAATCCCGATTGCTGGTGCCATCGCCATAGGACAGGGTGAAGACCAATTTGCGGCTGTCCGGCGACCAGATATTGATCGCGCGCGCAAAGCGATCGAACTCGGTAGTCATCTGGCGAAATGCGGGTGTGGGTTCGAGGATGAACAACTGGCGCGCCGTCATGGCGTTGACATCGATGGTTTGCAGCAACAACACGCCGCGTGAGGACGGCGGCGTGAAGTTGAATCCCTGAAACTTGGGATCGACCTGGCCCGGCGTGGCCGCGCTAAACGTGGCGATGTGCGTGCCATCGGGTGACCAGAAGAAGGCCACCACAGGCTGTTGGCTGAGCACTTTGTCTTCGCCGGTGTTGGCATCCAGCATGTGCAACGGCCCACCCATTTGCTCGCTGCTGCTGCGCGCTACATAGGCCAGCTTGGCGCCGGCCGGTGACCAACTGAAGGCAATGTTGCCGGTGAAGGTGGCCAGCGTTTTGTTCGCCTTGCCATTGCGGTCGGCCAGAATCAGCTTGTTTTCTTTGGCCGTGCGCTCAGTCATCAGCATGAAGTTGCCGTCGGGCGAGTAGCTGGGTGCGGTGAAGGACTGCGCGCCCTTGGCATTGATGGGCTGGGTGGTATTTGACCGGGCATCAAAGATTGCCAGCTCGTCGTCAGAATTCTGGGTGCCGATCTTGGCTACAAGTGAAGTGCTGTCGGGATTCCAGTGCCAGGCGGCGGTGGTGCCGGTGAAAATGGCTTGCGGTTTGATGCCACCCGATGGACTCACCAGATTGACCGCATAGGCTTCGTCATTGAGATCTTTGGTCAGGAAGGCCAGCTTGGAGCTGTCGGGAGACCAATCCAGATAAGGAATTTCCTGGCTCTTGGACAGATACAGCTCTTTGAGCGGATGCGCGCCATCGGCTTGGGCCACATATAGCGCACTGGAGACCATTTCGCCGCTGTTGTTGCCGCGCTGGATGATGACGACATCGGGCCGCTGCTCGACCCGCTTGCCCGGCGACACCGGTTGAACTTCCTGCTGGCCGGCTGCGTTTTGCTGCATCACGGCGCTGCCGGCCCCGCGTTCAATCGTCACACGCTCGGGAGCCAGCTCGACTGTCGAGCTCATGGAAGATTGGCGGGCCGTGACCTCGACCAGGGCCAGTTGCTTCGCATCGGGCGACCATACCGGCAGGGTGTAGAGGGTAAAGGTGCCATCGCGGCTGCCGAGCCCGCCCAACATGCGCGTGGCATCCTGAGTGATGCGCACCACGTTGCCGCCGGTTTGATCCATGACCGAGATGTTGCCGTCCTCGAGCATGATGGCGATGCGCCCGACGCGCTTTTCGAAGGTGGTGGCGATGTCGTTCTGTTGCAGGCGGTAGGACTGCGGCAGCTCCACGCGCATCTTTGAGGGTGCGGCGTTGGAATTGCACGCCGTCAGTGCAATGACTGGCAGAAGCGCGGCTGTGATGAATACGTGCTTACGAGACTTGTCCATTAAATAGCTCATCTACAAAAATAATGCTGGTTTGATCTGGACTCAAAACAAACTGACAAAACGAATTACACGCTCGATTTTGTTAGATTTTTGTGAATTTTGTCCACGCAATCAAATAAGTAGCGACGAAGAAATTACGTCAAAAACAACGTTTTGAATTTATTTTGGCGACCAGAAGGCCATGCTTCCCGCGGCGATGCGGGTCAGGTTCACTGAAGTTCCTGATGGGCTCAATGTTGCCACACCAATGTCGGCGGTTTCGGTGGCCGGGTCGGCGGTTACAAACACCAGGCTGCGGCCATCGGGCGACCACGGCGTCATGGCTCGCGAATACTGGTCAAAATACTGAAAGAAGCCACCCATATCGCGGGTCGGCAGGGTGTCGGCCACCTGCACGGCTTTGCCAGACACAGCATCAATCATCTCGATGCGCAGGACGCGCTGAGTTTGCTGCGCCAGTGCATTCTGTGCGCCACCGCTGCTGGCCGTTGAGCCGGTGCCCGTGTCGAAGATCGAATAGAGCGCGAGCCGGTCGCCGGTGGGCGACCAGAAGAACATGATGCCGTCGCGATCCACTTGAATGCGCTTGCCGGTTTGTAGATCGAGCAGCGTCAGCGGGCGCGGCAACTGCAACGGCGAAAGCGTGTCGAGATAGGCAATCTGGGTGCCGTTGGGCGACCAGGCAAAGAATGCGCCGGCCTCCATGCGCGTCACCGTGCACACGGGTTTGCCGGTGGCATCGGCCAGCACCAGGTCATTGACATTGTTGGCCAGGCCAGCCACATACAACATGAATTTGCCGTTGGGCGAGAACTGGGGGGCTTGAAACTGGCCGGGAAATGAGGCCAGCCGCGCCAGGCGGTTGGTGTCGGCGGGAATATCGAATGTGTCGATCACGGCCAGATGCGCGTCGGCGCTGGCCGAATAGGCACCGCCGAGATGGGCGACGATGGCAGTGGAGTCATTGCGCCAGTGCCAGTAGGCCGATGTGCCGATGTCCAGGGTGGAGATGGGGCCGCCGGTGGTGCTGACCAGCCGAATGGCGCCGTTGGCCTGGGCAATGGTCAGAAAGGCCAGCTTGGAGCTATCTGGCGACCAGTCCAGATACGGGATATTGCTGACATTGGTCTCGTAGATGTTGGCCAAAGTCGGCTTGTCTTTGGCCTCGGCCACGTGCAGGGTTTGCGTAAAGTCGCTGGTGGCGCCGTTGGCCTCGATGCGCACAAAAGCCAGTGACGCACCATCGTTGGAGAATGTCGGGAATTGATACATCCGCAGAGTCTGGCTGGCCTCGTCGATAAAGGCGTCGGTGGTGACGGCGAAGTTGTTGCTGCCGGTGGCATCGGTCAACGCTACATTGCCGTCGCCGGTCAGATACACAATTTGCCCTGTTGGCGCGCCGGGAGCAAGCGCTTCGGGTGCGGGAGCGGCCGCGTCGGTCAATGTCGGCTTCACCTCGGCGCAGGAGG
>JBBQST010000486.1:0-3162 GCA_038213625.1 Thermoflexales bacterium | reverse complement strand
TTCGGCCAATCCCTATGCCGTGGTTAGCGCTGGACTGGCCGCTTTGCAAGGGCCAAAGCATGGCGGCGCATGTGAAAGGGCATTCTCGTTTTTGAGCGGTATCAAAAGCCAGACTCAGGCGCGAGAGGCTGTTGTGACACGCTTGCGCGAGGGTCAAGCGATCCCGGGTTTTGGGCACACGCTGTATCCACACGGCGACCCGCGCGGCCGATTGTTGATGGACTTGCTGGCGAGAACTTTTCCACGTTCGGCCCTCGTTCGAACCGCCCAGGTCGTAGCCGCAACGGTTGCAGAACTGTTGGAGGAATTCCCCACTGTCGATTTTGGAATTGCAGCATTTGTCGCCGCGTTGGGTTTGCCGGCCGGCACGGGCCTGGGCTTATTTGCGCTGGGTCGCACGGTGGGCTGGATTGGCCATGCGCAGGAGCAATATCAATCAGATCGGTTGATTCGGCCGCGCGCACGCTATGTTGGCCCTGCGCCGGGTCAACATTAGCCGGCCTCAAATCCACCCAAACTGCCAGCCAGTGGGTTGCCCATTTGCATACGGCATCAGCGCATGAAACTGGCGCGGGTCATTGCCGAACACCAGCGGCAAAAAATATTTGTCGCCCGGCCACATCGGCAACGTCTGTGCCTCGGGCGAGTCCGGGTCGCAGGCGGCCAGAATGCGCGCGACATCGACCCAGGCCAGCGCGCCTTCGGGATTACTGGTGACGGGTGTGCCAGTCCAGCCATCAATCAGAAAAATGAAACCGAGCCAGTCTTCGCCGTTCTTGCCAAAGCCGGGCCAGTTCACGCTGCCGCGCAAGGTGAGTGAAGTGACTTCGATGCCGGCCTCCTCAAGAATTTCGCGCTTCATCCCCGACACAATGTCCTCATCGCGCTCCAGCTTGCCGCCCAGGCCGTTGTACTTGCCGAGGTGTTCGTCGTTGGCGCGGGCGTTGCGGTGGATCATCAGAACCTGGTTTGTGGCGCGGTCGAGGATGTAGCCGAGTGTGCCGAGGATGGGCGTGTAGGGCATGGTTGAGGCTGATTTTATCGCGTTGGTGTAGCTACGCTTCGAGCGGATTCCCCGCCTGGCTTCATTGCTGCAAAATAAAACCGCCCTCGGTGTGAGGGCGGCTTCAAAACTAGGCTTCGGTTTTTGGTGCCGGCGGCGGTGGCGATTTTGGCGGCCCGCCTGGTGGTGGAGGGCTCTTGGGTGGGCCGCCGGCTCCCGGTGGCGGCGGTGACTTCGGCGGTCCACCGGATGCAGTAGCGGCTCCGGGAGGCGGTGGGGCTTTGGGTGGGCCGCCGGCACCGGGAGGCGCAGGGGCCTTGGGCGGGCCGCCAGCGGCAGGCGTAACTCCTGGTGGCAAAGGCGCTTTGGGCGGCAGACCTGATGGCGGTGGTGCTGATCGAGGAGGACCACCCGGCGCAGCAGATGGGGTTGGTGCCGCGGCCACGGGGGCCGTCGGCGTGGCCTTCGCTGCTGCGGCCTTGGCCTTGGCGTCGTCGGACGCGCGCTTCTTGTCCACCTCGCGCTGCCAGTCTGTGGGGTGGATGGCCGCGTGATAGGTGTCGGGCTTGAGCAACATGGCCTTATCTTCGATTAAACGGGCGTCCGGGAAGGTCTCCGGGTAGTAGCTCAGCTCGTAGTCGTGATCCATCATGATGGCATCGAACGGGCAGAACTCGGCGCAGTAGCCGCAGTTCATGCAGATCGTGGCATCGATGAAGAATTCCTTGGGCTGCGGCACGGGCCGCTTGGTCACCGGGTCTTCGGTGCGCTCGATCCAGATGCACTGCGGCGGGCACACCTTGGCGCAAATGCCGCAGCTGGTGCACTTGATCTCGTCAATGGTTGTGTCGTAGACCAGAAACGGAATGTAGCGAAAATTCTCCGGCAAATCCAGCCGCTCGTCTGGATATTGCACGGTGACGATGCCGTGATTCTTGGGGCTCTGACGCCGCAACGGCCGGGGCTGTGGGGCCAGTCCCGATTTGTTCATCGAATATTTCAGGTCGGTGGCGTAGGTGTTGATGAAGTGCTTCAACGTCACACCAAGACCTTTGAGGATGCCGGTTCCAAACAAACCCATCTGTTTTATTTCTCCATTTGTTGATTTGTTCACTTGCTCATTTCTGAATTGAACACGTGGACAAGTCAACAAATCATCAAATTCTTTCTACCGGTCTACTTCACCCAACACAATATCCAACGAGCCCAGAATGACCACGGCGTCGGCGATCTTGTAGCCCACGGTCATTTCCCTGAGCGAGTTGAGGTTGATAAATGAGCAACTGCGCACGTGATAGCGCTGGGCGGTCTGGTTGCCGTCGCTGACCAGATAGAAGCCCAACTCACCCTTCGGCGTTTCCACGCGGGCGTAGTGCTGGCCGGCCGGCACGCGGTGCGTATAAGCCTTTTTGCCCGCTTGAATGTCACCGGGCTTGGTCTCGCGATCAAGCTGGTTTAGCGCCTGTTGCAGGATCTTCATGCTCTCGCGCATCTCGGCGATGCGGACGCGATAGCGATCATACACATCGCCGCCGTAGAGCACGGGCACATTGAAGTCGAAGCGGTCGTAGTAGCCGTAGGGATCGACGCGGCGAATGTCGTAGGGCACGCCGGCGGCGCGGATGCACGGGCCGGTGAGCGAATACGCAATGGCGCGCTCGGCACTCATGTAGCCCACGCCGACCGTGCGGGCCTTGATGATTTCGTTGTCGTTCAGCAACCGCTCAAACTCGTCCAGCGCCACCGGATAGCGCTCGAAGGCCAGCTCGCGCAGCCGCCCAATCTGGGCGTCATTCATGTCGCGACTGACGCCGCCAAAGCGCAGGTAGTTGTTCATCAACCGGCTGCCGCTGACCGACTCAATCAGGTCCAGCGCCAGGTCGCGCTCGGTGATGCCGTAGAGGGCCGGGGTGAAGAAGGCACCCAGGTCGTTGAGCAGGAAGCCGATGCCCCAGAAGTGGCTTTGAATCCGGCACAACTCGCCCAGCATGATGCGCAAATACTCGACGCGCGGCGTTGGGGTGATGCCCATCATCTTCTCCACACCCAGCACGTAACCCCATTCGTTATACAGGCCGGTGATGTAGTCCAGCCGGTCGGTGAAGGGAATGTTGTGCAGCCAGGTGTTGCGCTCGCCGATCTTCTCGTGGTTGCGGTGC
>JBBQST010000485.1:0-3163 GCA_038213625.1 Thermoflexales bacterium | reverse complement strand
TAGATCGGGGAGAATGTCAAAGTCATCCTCATGCAGCAACACGAGTTGGAGCCTTACGCCGATCTCATCGTCAAAATCGGCATCAATGTGCAGCCGGGACAGGGTGTGTCCATCGGCGCGGAGCTGGGCCACGCCGAGTTTGTGCGGGTGCTGGTTGCCGCGGCCTACAAAGCTGGTGCCAAATATGTGCGACTGACCTGGAACGACGACCCCAGCAGCAAAGCCCGCTTCCTTCATAGCCAGCCGGACTATCTGGAGTATTTGCCGGTCTATGAAGTGGCCACCGCCCACACCATGCTGGATGAAGGCTGGGCTCGCATCAGTCTGACCGGCTCGGAATTCCCAGGCATTTTTGACGATGTCGATCCGGCCCTGATGCGCAAATCCCGCGTGGCTCGCTCGAAGCAACTCGGCTTCTTCATGAAGGCGATGATGGCCAATCAGGTGCAGTGGTGTGTGGCGGCCGTGCCCACACCGGCCTGGGCGCGCAAAGTGTTTCCTGCGCTGCCGGCTGATGAGGCACTGGCCAGGCTGTGGGACATGGTGCTGACGACGGTGCGCGCCGACCAGCCCGACCCCATTGCCGCATGGCAACAGCACGATCACAAACTGAATCGCATCGCCGATCTCATGGCCCAACATCAGGTGCGCGGCGTGCACTTCTTTGATCCCACCCTCGTGGACGGCAAACCGTCCACCGATTTGACCGTGGGGTTGACTAATGCGCCGCAGTGGGTGGCCGCCTCCTCTGTCTCGCAAAACGGCGTGCGCTTTTTGCCCAACATGCCCACCGAGGAAATCTTCACCACGCCGCACAATGCGCACGTAGACGGCTATGTTCGCACCTCCAAACCTGGCTTCCCATTCGAGCGCGAGATTCGCAATGCCTACTTCAAATTTGAGAACGGCATCGTGACCGATTACCACGCCGAGGTCGGCCAGGACGTGCTGGCGCAGTTGTTCGAGATCAATGGCGCGTGCCAGTTGGGCGAGGTCGCCCTCGTTGATGTGCGTTCGCCCATTAACCAAAGTGGCCTGATTTTCTATGACACGCTGTTCGACGAGAACGCCGTGTGCCACATTGCGTTTGGCCGGGCCTACCCCGAGGGCATCATCGGCGCGCACGACATGAGTGATGAGGCACTTGCCGCATTTGGCCTCAATAACTCAGACGCGCACGAAGACTTGATGATCGGCACCAACACCATGAATGTCACCGGCATCTGCGCCGATGGCACCAGCGTGCCGGTGATGCGCGATGGCCAGTTTGTGATCGCTTGATGGGCTCGCAGACGAGCTGGCAGCCGATGGGTGATGCCCGCGCCTGGGACAACGCGCTGAGCCAATGCAAGACGCCGCATGTGCTGCAAAGCTGGGCCTGGGGCGAGTTCAAATCGCGCTGGGGCTGGTCGGCCCAACGCTGGGTGCTGCGCGCCGCGCCGGACGACACACGGGTGCTGGCGGCGGTTCAATTGCTGCGCCGCAAAGCGGGGCCGTTCTGCGCGTTGTATGCGCCCAAAGGGCCGGTACTCGCGGCCGATGCCGAGCCAGCCATCTACGCAGAAGTGCTTGCATTCCTGGAAGGTCAGGCGCGCAAAGCCGGCGCAATTTGGCTGAAAGTGGATGGCGATATGCCGTTTGGATTGGATGAGATTACATCTGGCAGTGACGGCAACCAAAACACGCTGACCCAATGGCGCAGCACCCTGCGACAACGAAAGTGGCGTTACTCGCCGTCGCAGGTGCAGTTTCGCAACACCGGCCTCAACCTCATCCACCAGACCGACGACGCACTTCTGGCCGGCATGAAACAAAAGTGGCGCTACAACGTGCGGCTGGCCGAGAAGCGCGGCGTGGTGGTGCGTGCCGCCACCCGCGCCGACGATGATCTGCTCTATGCGCTGTATGCCGAGACGGCTCAACGCGACGGCTTCCTCATCCGCGAGAAAGCCTATTACGTGGACGCGTGGCGGGCGATGAATGCGCAGGGCTTTGTGGCCGAGCATGATGGGCAGGTTCTGGCCGGCCTCGTGTTGTTCACCTTCGCCCAGCGCGCCTGGTATTTCTATGGCATGAGCCGCACGGAGGGCCGCGAACACATGCCCAGCTATGCCCTGCAATGGCAGGCGATGCGCTGGGCCCGCGACCACGGCTGCCATGTTTACGACTGGTGGGGCGCGCCTGAGAAAGCCGATGATGAGGCCGACAGTATGGCCGGTGTGTGGCGGTTCAAACAAGGCTTTGGGGCCCAGTTTTTCGAGGGCCTTGGCGCGTGGGACTATGCGCCCTCGGCTTTGTTGTATAAGGGTTACGTGGAATTGATGCCGCGCGTGATGCGGTGGTTGAGGCGGCGGAACGGGCAGGCGATGCCGGTGGCACAATAAAATACAAATGGCCTGAGTGATTAGAGCAGATTGCTGATTGGCGTCCGAAAATGAACCCACCCCTAACCCCTCCCAAAGGGAGGGGAGAGCGGAATTCCCCTCCCTTTGGGAGGGGTTAGGGGTGGGTCATCCATCTTATGCCAACTCGCAATTTGCTCTAAACTTGGGACAGTGTTGAGCTTTGCTACGGAGACCCCCGACCCCTAAAGGGGAGTCGCTGAATGACTCAGCGACTCCCCTTTAGGGGTCGGGGGTCATTTACGAGGCTCAACCTGTAGACAAATTGAGTTACTAAAAATTGTGCTTTAACAGATCAATAGTCTGCACGGCATATTTCGATACAAACCAAACGGAGCAACATGCGAACCCCCTTCATTGCTGGAAACTGGAAGATGAACAAGACGTTGGCCGAGGCCGTGGTGCTGGCCGACGAGCTGGCGGCCGCGCTCAAGGGCAAGGACAGCGTCGAAGTGGCCCTGTGTCCGCCCTTTATTTCGATTGAGGCCGTGCGCGATGCCGTGCACAACACAGCCATCAAAGTCGGCGCACAAAACATGCACTTCGAGGACAAGGGCGCGTTCACCGGCGAAATTTCGCCCGTCATGCTGGCCCCACTCGTCAGCTATGTCATCGTCGGCCACAGCGAGCGCCGCCAGATTTTTGGCGAGACTGATGCGCTGGTGAATCGCAAAGTGCTGGCGGCTCTATCCCACGGCCTCAAACCCATCCTGTGCGTGGGCGAAACATTGGCGGAGAATGAGGCCGGCCAGACCGAGGCC
>JBBQST010000484.1:0-3200 GCA_038213625.1 Thermoflexales bacterium | reverse complement strand
AATTGAATGGCGAGCCGCTCAGCCCCGATCATGGCTTTCCGGTTCGCCTGGTCGTGCCCAATTGGTACGGCGTCGCGTCGATCAAATGGCTGACCACGTTGACAGCCACAGCCGAGCCCTTTGCTGGCTTCTACCAGCGCGACCGCTACATTTACACGCGCGAGGACGGCACCCCCGAAGGCCAGCCAGTCAGGGCCATGCGCGTGCGCGCCATCATCAGCGGCCCTGCCGAAGGGGCAACCGTGCCCGGCCGCACCACTCGCGTCGCCGGCAAAGCCTGGTCTGGCGAGGGCGATATCACCCGCGTCGAGATCAGCACCGATGATGGCACCACCTGGGCTACGGCCATGCTGGATGAGCCGTTCGCCAATTCAAGCTACGTGGGCCGCACCTGGCACTATGCCTGGACGCCGCGCAGCTCGGGCGAGCAGGTGTTGGTGGTACGCGCCACAGACTCGGCTGGCAACACGCAACCACTGACGCCTCGCGTCAACCGCTTTGGCTATGGGAACAACGTCGCTCAACGCGTGCGCGTAATGGTGCGATAAAAAATCTCTTGGGTCGGGTCAGCCCGACTTAAAGCTTCGTATCCCACACCGGCGTCTGCTTGGCCCGCTCATAGAGCGCGGTCCACTCGGCGCTGCCGTCGTCCTCGCGAGGGTGCATGCGCACGCCGGGTTCCTGCGCAGGAATGTTGCCGTTTTGGGCCTCGCGCCAGATTTGCCAGATATCGGCGTAATGCTTGACACGATTGCCCGGCCATGCCACGGACAACAGAATGCGCGGCTTGGGCAACTCATACGGCGCGTCCATCACCAATCGAACCAATGAGTCTTCATCCACCTGGACACCCAGACCCGGCGCGTCGGGCACTCGCACATAACCGCCCTGAATCTCCAACGGCTCGGCCAGCAGGTCATCGGCGTAGTTGTTCATACAGTTCACGCTCGGCCACTGCGCCATCGGCAGGGCCGCGCCCAACTGCACCGACAACGCGGTGGTAAGACCCGTGCCGACCAGTTGCAGCCAGAATGGCTTGTCGAACTGGGCCGCCAGTGCGCCCTGCTTCAACACACTGCTGACGCCGCCACCCACCACAAAGCCGTCGCACACCTCATCCCGCGCCACAGAAGGGAACGCCGGCTCACCAAAATGCAGGGCAATGGGCCGGGTGATTTTCTGGCGCAGCTGCCGGTGGCCCTCGATGTCGCGTTGCATGATCGGGCTCTCGTAGATGGCCACGTGCGGATTCTTGTCCAGCTCCATCAGCACCGGCGTGGCGTTGCCGGCGTTGATCAACATCTGGTTCCAGTCCAGATCGAGCTTGAAGTGATCGGGCACCACCTTGCTCACCGCGGCCACCTGCTCAAACACGTCCCACCACGGCCGGGCCTTGAACTTGTAGGTCGTATAGCCTTGCTTCACGGCCTCCTGTGCCTCGGCCGCGTAATACTCCGGTGGCATGTCGATGTTCCACCAGCTGATCGGGCACCACTCGCGCACACGCGGCAGATTGAACAGGCGATAGGCCGGGACTTCGAGCGCCTTGCCAACCACATCATAGATCGCCATTTGCAGGCCGGCACCGAGGGTGTCATCACCTAGAAAATCAGCGGCATTGTGGCCTTTCACGCGTGTGATTGCTTCGTCGGGCACACGGCTCCAGGTGTAGTGTGGAAGGGTTTCGCCGTAGCCGACATAGCCGGCGTCGGTGGTGAGCCGAATCACTTCGACAATGCACCACTGCCACACCTCGCGCCAGTTGCCGAGCGCGGAATCGCAACGAGATGTAAACGGCACACGCAGGGTAATGCGTTCAATGTCGGTGACCAAAAGTTTTGGATTCATAGCTGGGTAGTCAGAAGTCAGAAGTCAGAAGTCAGAAGTCAGAAGTCAGAAGTCAAAAAGATCATAGTCAGAGGGAGAAAATCTGCAACCGCTAGGCAGTTAGCTGCTGGCTGCTGGTAACCCGCAGCTAGTCGCTAACCGCTAGCCGCTATCCACTATCCCCGCGTCGTCTTGCGCGAGAGCATGAAGACGGTGCAGGCTACGGCCAGCGCCAGCACAATCCATTTGACGAACCAAGGCGCCTGAGTTGGCACAAACGCCATCAATGCAAAGGAAGACCATGCCGCGCCCATGGCGATGAGTTTGACATGCAGGGGAATCGCGCCGGTGCGCCGGTAGTGCTCCATCTGTTGAAGCGGCATTCGCATCCACGGCCGCGACACCAGCCAGTTGTAGAGCCGGTTGCTGCTGCGGGTATAGCATGCAACCGCGATGAGAAAAAACACCGTGGAGGGCATGCCGGGCAACACAATCCCCAATACCCCCAAACCCACTGCCACGGTACCAGCCGCAATCAGCAGACCGCGCTTGGCCGTGGTGAGTGGGTTGGAGGAAATGGTTCGAACAGTTTTGTCCATATCAAAATCTTGGTCTGAATTTTGAGTGAAAGGTATGAGTTGATCCTGAACCCGAAATCGCCTTTCGCACACATCATATGCCCTGATCAGTGCGATGGTTGACACACTCTAGATCAGAATCGATCGTTTTAGAACACGCCAACTGCTTTTAGCTCAGTGGTGAGTGCTGAGTTTGAAGTAATCTCCTATGAACTGGTTCGCCTGGAATCTTTAGACAGAATGAACAAAATTGACAGGCAAAAACAATATTCTGATCATCCTGTCCAAATATCCGAGCCATCACGCCAGATTAAACACCTTTTTAAGGTTGCGGCTTTGGCACCATCACACTTGCGCAAGTTGGCACTAGCGCAAGCGCGATATTTGATGAAAATCAACCCCATGACAACAACCTCAGTGGCCGGCGGCAGCGCAGGCAATCCCGCCGGCAATGCTTCGGCCACCCCATCTAGTACCCAGACCTCGGCACAGATTCGCGATGAATTCCTCCTGACCCGCGACTGGCGGCTGCTCAACAACGGCTCTTTTGGAGCCTGCCCCATTCCCGTGTTTGAGCAATACCAGCGCTGGCAGGTGGAGTTTGAGAATCACCCCGGTGCATTTGTCGGCCGCTGGGAAACTCTGCTGACTGGCGCCCGCACCAAGCTGGCCGACTACCTGCACACCACTCAGGACCGGCTGGGCTTTGTCACCAACGCCACCATGGGCGTCAACGCGGTCACGCACTCGTTGCGCAGTTGGTTGCAGCCAGGCGATGAAGTGTTGACCACCAAC
>JBBQST010000483.1:0-3217 GCA_038213625.1 Thermoflexales bacterium | reverse complement strand
CCGTTGTTTTATAGGGCTTACTCTGGCCCGGCTTCTAGGTTTTTCTTGGCGGGGTTTGGGCGTAACAGGCACCCGCGCAACGTCTCTACACTTCCCCCAACGCTTTGCGCAGCATCTTGACGCCATCGGCCACACTGTGCTTGTCGTTATACAAGGCCGAGCCGACCACGACCATGCTGGCACCGGCCTCCTGCACCTCGCGAATGGTCTGGGCGTTAATGCCGCCATCCACTTCTAATTCAGCTTTTGAGCCGATCGCGTCCATTAGATTGCGCAGCGAGCGAATGCGGGCAGTGGCCTGTCGGATGTAGGTCTGGCCGCCGTAGCCAGGCTCGACCGACATGACGAGGACGAGATCAACCAATGACAGTGCGTTCTCGACAATGTTGATCGGCGTAAGTGGATTCAAGGTGATGCCGACCTGCAAGTTCATCTCGCGTAGCTGTTGAATGGTGCGATACAGGTGTGGGCACGTCTCGACATGGACGATGATCCGCTTCACGCCGGCCTTCTTGTAATCTTCAAAATAACGCTCTGGATTTTCAATCATCAGATGCGCCTCGCACAGCAGTGAGGTGCTGCGCGCCACGGCCGCGCACACGGCCGGCCCAAATGTGATGTTCGGCACGAAGTGGCCGTCCATGATGTCGAGGTGGATGACATCGACGCCGGCGGTTTCGGCATCGCGAATGTGCTGGCCTAGATTGGCAAAATCCGCCGTGTAGATTGAAGGCGCGAGTTTCATGTTCCCATTATCGCCACGGTTTGGGTGGTTTTGGGTGCGATGTTATCCCACGCCTTATCCCACACGACATGTGGGATAACTCCACCCATGAAAACGTTCTACCTCGTCCTCATGATCATCAGTGCCGTGGTCGGCTATGGCATCGCCGGCTGGTTTGTCGCCACTCATGGGTTCGATATCGCCCTGTTTCTACGGCAAATGGTCGAGACCCACGGCGCGCTGCAAGCGTTGTCCGATCTGCTGATCACCGGCCTCATCGTCTATGTCTGGATCTTGCACGAGGGCCGGCGATTGAGTATGACACGGCCCTGGCTCTACATCGTGGCCTCGTTTGCGGGCGGTGGCCTGTGTTTTGGGCTGGCCTTGTTTTTATATGTGCGCCAGGGTTACGTGCAGCGCACACATTCACCGGCTCTGTAACGTCCCTATATCAGTTCTGAATCTCTTCAAGATAATCTTATCGCGATGACCCTGAGACACCCCAATATTTGCAATCGCTCGGGCGATGAAGTACAAACACCCTTAGCACCTGTCTTCAAAATCACCAAAACCTATGAATTGTCATGCTGCGGCGCGTCGGCAGGATGCCGCAGCAAGTTCCCAGCCGTCTCCACCAATTTGTTAGCATAGGCGTATGACCTGGCTGACACCTATCGTTTTTTCGCTTGCCCTGTGGCTGGGGCTGTATTTACTTGCACGGCCCGCCGCTAAATTGTCGTTGCGGTTGGCCGGCGCAGGGTTGGTGTCCTATGCGCTTGGACTGGCTGTAAGTGCATTTGCCCAACCCGTGGGTGCATCAGGTACATGGGGTGCATTGCTCTGTTTCACCCTGACAGGGTTGTGTTGGGCCGGGGCCATTCTGCCCACGTTGCGCCATGCACCCAGCACACACCCCAAACGGCCCATCCGGCTGCTCCTCGTCGGCATGACCTTCCTGGGGCTTAGCATAGGGGCTGCGCTGCTGTCTCTGAATCTGGCCTGGCTGCCGCGTGAGTTATTGGTGCTGGTCATTGGCAGCGATGTGTTGCTGCTCGGCGTCGCCATCGCCCGCCTGGATGCGTTTGACGAGGGGGAGTTGCTGTGGCCGGATCTGCTGCGTTCGCTCGTGGGGGTGACCCTTGCGGCAGTCGTATTTGGCGGGTTAATGGCGCTGGCTGCCGGTTTCAGTCCGTGGCTGTTTGTTGCACTCGCCGCGGCCATTGCTTTCAATGTGCTGGCCGACCGGCTGCAAACGCTACTCGACCGAATCGTATTTGTCCAAAAACCAAATTTGCAACAGGCCCGTGATGAACTGCGTGAAGTGGCCGCGGCTCTGCCCCGGCTGGCCGATGTGTTTGACCCACGCGATGTGGATGAAGTCGAATTTGCGAAACTGACCCGCCGCGCCCTCAGTCATATGAACGATCTGACCAAACTCACCACCAACCCGCTGACCCGGCTGCCGACGGTGCAGCAGCGTCTGATGGATCGTAATGCCGCGCTCGATCCCATCGAGCGGGCCACTGAGTTAAAGCAGATCCTGATCGAATGTGTCGTCCGACTGAAGCCGGCGAAGTCCGATGACACGGCGTTTGGGGCTGGCGAGGAATGGCGCCACTTCAATGCGCTGTATTACCCCTACGTCGTGGGTCTGCGGCCGTATTCAGCCCGCGTGGCACTCAATGGCACCCAGTCCAACGGCCTCTCCGCCGATGCCAGGCGCGCACTGGACTGGTTTCAACAGGCCGTGCCCGAGCGCACCCTCTACAACTGGCAGACTGCAGCCGCCAAACTGGTAGCCCAGCAGCTGCGCGGCGGGCCCTAGATCCCGGTTGGCAGTAACTGGCAGCAGTTTTCATAGACCTGGCAGCGGTTCGAGCTGTACTCTGCGGCGGAATTGCTGGAGAAAAAACCATGAAAACACTTTATCTATTGCTGGCCGCCCCGGGTTTCTGCGGCTCCTACGTTATTCTGGGTTCATTTGTGGCCGCGCATGGGCTCGACCTGGATCTGTTGACGCGCCAGGTCACCGCAACCCCTGGGGCTGCGCTTGCCACATTCGATCTGTTGGTGTGCGCCGTTGTCGTTTGGTTGTGGATGTTCCATGAGGCGCGCACACGCGGCATCGCCCGGCCCTGGCTCTATGTCATCCTCTCGTTCGTCGGCGGCGGGTTGTGCTTTGCTTTGCCGTTGTTTCTGTATGTGCGCGCTGGCACATCGCCACAAGCATCCACCGCATTCGCCCGGGAGGTTGGTCGATGAATCCTCACTTTCAGTTTTGGTGGCGCTGGCTGCTGGTGATGACCGTTGGGCTGATGATTTTCGGCGTCAGCTTCTTTGTCCTGCCTGGATTCATGCAGCAGGTCTACAACGCACTGTTCTTCTCCACCTCACAAGTCCACACCACGTTTAACGAGGCCGCATCGGCCTATATTCGATTCATCTACGTCGTGTTGGGCGCGGTCATGTTCGGTTGGGCGCTTTCGTTGCTCT
>JBBQST010000482.1:0-3220 GCA_038213625.1 Thermoflexales bacterium | reverse complement strand
GAAGGGCAGCGTTTTGACGAGCGTGTTGTTGCCGGGCACCGGATCGGTGTAGGCATGGTTGGGATCGACGCTGGCGGTGAATTCGACGTTGCCGTTCAACCAGCTGGATGGCAGTTGGAACAGCCAGCCATCAGTGCGTTTTGCACGGTCGTACGTGATGATCGTTGGCGTGATTACGCTAACCAGTGGAAGCGTGCCATTCATTGGGCGCAATGGACTGCCTGGTAGCGGATTGCCATTTCGTCGGCCAATGAGTCGTGCTTCCACTCCCATCGCATTAGGTCCAGTGAATTGCCGGCCATAAACCCGCACATAGGTCGGCTTGTCCTTGAGCAAGGGCACATCGTTGGCCAGATTTTGGATGGCTTGTGTTACCTCCATCCCATTCTCGGCAACGGCCAGGTCGCGGGTGATGGCGGTGGCGTTGAGTGGGATTTTGTAGAAGCCCTGAGTTGGCAGATATTTGGCGAAATACAAGAAGTTGGTATCGGTATACAGGTTGTCGTAGAGGCCGGGCTCATTGGTGACGATTTCTTGAGGGTCTGCTGTGCCAAATAACGCCTTCCGCAGAATGCGATGGGAGGGGCCGCTTTCCCTCCAATAAAGATTGCCGTTTCGAGCTGCAATATTGCCGATGTCAGGGTAAGTTGAGGCCGTGTAAAAGGGGGGTTGGGCAGAGCACGGCGTAAGAAGGCTGCAGGAATAGCGGCGGATGCTGTCTGGCGCGCTGCCCGAGCCATACTCAACCCACATGAGGCTGTAGTTAAAGACCGTCAGACCCGGCACATAGATCAGGCTGCCGCTCGAAAATCCCGAAACCGGTGTCAGCGCCTGCGGTGTACCACAGGGCAGGGTCGCGCAGCTTATGCCGATCGAGTTCAAATTCGTCTTTGTCAACCAATACACGGTGCTGCCAAGCACCAGGATGCTGGTGGCATAGTTTGCCGGCATGGGTGCGGCGTTGACAGCCACCGTCTGTTGGCCGGTGCCGTCGCGGCGGATGCGATATAGATTTGTATTGGCACTGACCCAGTAGACAAAATCGCCGGCCGGCGTTATGGGAGACGCAGGGTAGGTTCCTGTCGTTGACAATACGACGGCAGGATCAAATGGGCTGCCCGATGGCCGGAATTCTATCGTCTGGCTGATGGTGTTGAAGTAGTAGATCCCTTGAGCATCAGAAACGGGATTGCCATACAGGCCGCACTGGGTGCTTTGTGACAGGGTGCGAGTGGTGCCGCCGCTGGCCGGCGCGCGCTTGATGAAGTAGGTCGCTTGTGCCGCTTGAGGGGACTGCGGCGATTGCGGCGCGGTCTGGGCGGAGCTGGCCAGCCCAATGGGACATTGTGACTGCCACCAGTACAACAGGCCGTCCGTAAAGTTCCAGGACTCGAAGTTCTCCTGCAACACGGGGATCGGCACATCCAGCGCGGCTTTCGCGTCAGCAGGCTGAGCGACCTCGGCGAGGATCGCTTCGGCGGGGACCGCTTCGGCTGGCGCAGTTGGACTCGTGGGCGGGCTGCCCTCTTGCGCCACGCCGCGCGCCGCCAGTGCCGGGGCCGAATGGGGGAAGGCCGATGCCAACACGACGGCGATCAATACGAAGGTGGGCCACACTTTTTGTTTCGTCATGCGAACGTTGAATTTCATCTCAAGCTTCTCCTGACTGATGCTGGTCTTCGGCAAAGACCAGCATCATGACCACTCCAAGTGCTGCACGCTACCGTAGGATTACTGTATTGATTCTCCGCCGCTTTCCTCGCACCCGTACGAAGAAAAGACACAAAGCGCTCGAAGACATCACTGAGTCTGATGCCGGCGATACCCGCCTGGTGTCTTTTGTTGAAACTCGGAATGCTCAGGGAATCAGGTTCACTTCACTTCGGCATACAGCGACTTGAGATACGAGACGCTAAAGGCAAATTGGGCCATTTCGTACTGGTGGGTGTCTTCAGGGGCATTTTCGCCATCCAGTTCCCACGGCGTTTGCCACGGCACACTGTCCGGCACAGCATGCTGATGTAAAAAACGCAATGCCGGCACGATTTCCTGGATGGGCCTGGGGGGGAAGCTGCTCCACCACTGATCTTCGAACACGCGCACATGCCGGTTGAAGATGGCGGCCAGTTCGATGTGCAAATAGGCGGTAGGGGCGACCTCGGCCACCGCCGCCAGCAATGTTTGCCAGTCGATCACGCCCTGTCCCACGGCCGCGCGAATCAGCCGGTAGCCGGATGGGGTGGCGCGCACGGTGTAATCCTTGAGGTGGACGTCGCGAATGTGCGGGCCGACTTTGCGCGCAAACGCATACGGGTCTTCGCACACGGCCAGCGGATTCACCACGTCGAGAGTGATGCCGATGCGGGTGGGGTCGATGTCGCAAAACGCGAGGAGTTCATCGCTGGTGCAATCCTGGTGGTTTTCGAGCGCGAGCACCAGGTCATATTCCTTCAACAACGGCAGCACCGCTTCGACTCGCCGGTGAATCTCTTCCAAATAATTCTGCCAGCTGGAAGCCGTGGGTCCACCGCCCAGGGTGAGCTTGCCCCAGCCACTGCCGTTGGGGTCGGCCCCGTTGACGATGGTGTAGCGATTGCCCTCCAGAATGCCGCTGACCACGGCTCGAACCACCCTGGCCCCGGCGCGCGCGGCGGCGGGCAGGATCTGGCTCAACTTATCAGCATCGACGATGCCGGTGTCCACCAGCAACCCCAAATTGCGCTGGTCCAGATAGGCTTTGAGCGCGTCAATGGTGCCGTGGGTCATATCCGGCAGCATCATCTTCACATCCAGCGGAATTTCGATCGATGACAGGCCGTTTTGCGCCGCCAGATCGGCCAACGCATAAGCATCCATGGGTCTCTGGAAGTTTGATTTGTCTTTGCGCTGCGCGTAACCGCACGAGCAGGGGAAGCTATACGAGGCAAGGCCGAAGGGCACTTGTTTCAGACGCGTGTTTGCATCAGCTTGGGTCATGATGCTGTGGTTTTAGGAGGGTTCAATTGCTTTGTCAAATAAGCGGATTGAAAGCAAATTGCCATCCTGTCTAGAGCAGATTGCTGATTGGTGTCCGAAAATGAACCCACCCCCAGCCCCTCCCAAAGGGAGAGCGAAATCCCCCTCCCTTTGGGAGGGGTTAGGGGTGGGTCATCCATCGTATGCCAACTCGCAATTTGCTCTAAAGGTAGCGATAAATCTTCACCAGTGGAAAAAAGTCGTC